>CASGBP010000051.1 GCA_949299825.1 uncultured Mycoplasmataceae bacterium | reverse complement strand
AGGAGTGTTAGCTCAGCTGGGAGAGCATATGCCTTACAAGCATAGGGTCGGGGGTTCGATCCCCTCACACTCCACCACGCCGTCGTGGCTCAATGGCAGAGCAACTGACTTGTAATCAGTAGGTTGTAGGTTCGACTCCTATCGACGGCACCATTTTGCACATATGGCGGAATTGGCAGACGCGCTAGACTTAGGATCTAGTTCCTTTGGAGTGGGAGTTCGAGTCTCTTTATGTGCACCAGTATAAAGTTTGCTATTATGTTTAATACAAATTTTATAAAGGTAGCAACAACAAAAATCATAGATTAATTTTCATTAATTCTATGATTTTTTTTATATTTAGAAATTACAACTCATATAGTAATTAGAGTTAAATTGTCTTTGTTGATTTTCTGAAAACTCAACAACTGTTATACAACCAATATCAATTGTATAGCGAGTACTATTTCTCTTAGTTAACTTAATATTAATAACATCACCTGGGATTTCATAATAAATATTGTTAATCACAAACAACATTTTATCTTTATTATTGTACAAGTTACTAGCGATATTTAAAGAATAAGCATCATCACTACTAATTGAACCTTTTTCAATCACTTTTAATATTTGATTAAATAACATAGGTTGGATGTTTTCTGAAAGAGTATTAAAATAGTTTATTTGTTCATCAGCAATAATTTTTTCTTGATTATAAACATCAACTGTATTTAATCTAAATGATGGAACATCTTGTTTATTTAATTCAACTGTAATTGATTCACCAACATTTTTTAACTTTAATTCTTCAATCTTATCTTTTAGTATTGATTTAACTAAGATTCTATCTAGTAAGTTGTAAAGTGTTGATCCATCCTTGATATTAATATCATTTGATAATGTTTGATTGTTAACAAAATCCAAGATAGTTTTTAAATCAGAATAACTAAAGGTTTTAAAAATAACACTCTGATTAGATCCATCATCATTAAAAACTTTAACATTAAATTCTAGTGTTCCATTAAAGTCATTTGCTCTAACTGTATCTTTATCAATAAAGAAGCTGACAGTATTGTTTGGATAATATGATGCTTTAAACTTATTAATTATTTCATTATCATTAACAAATAATCCAGATACATACATGTTAGTGTTATTATATTTTGCTAAATTTGCACTTCCTAAAAAGTAAGAAGGATATTTGTTGTTTATTTCAACTTCATTAATTTGTAAGTTATCTAACATAAAAGAATAAAGATCATCTTTGGTTAAAAAAGCAATATTTTGTATTCCAGTGCTAGGCTTAGGATTTAAATTAATTAATTGTTCTTCATCATTTACTCAAGCACCATTTTTATAGATTTTATTTTGATAGGTACCACTTATAGCTAGATCAATTGAATCATTTTGGTTGTTGTAATCAAAAGATAGATCTAAATTAAACTGATCATTTATTTCATTAATATTTATTTTTAAATTATCACTAATAACAATGTTAGTATTTTCTGATAAAAGAACACTTTTAATTTTATCAGCAGTTAAGCTATTAATTTTTAGTTTATCTTGATTAGATGATGTTTTGATTGGCAACATTTCATTAAATCAATTTGCATTATTAATATCTATACTTTCAAAATAAATTGATGAATTATCTTTATTTATACAATTAAAACCACTTATTGTAATAATAGTATCAATATCTTCATTATTGTATTTTCCTTGTAGCTGCAAGTTTAAAACTCCAAGATGAGTTGAACTATCATTAGCTATAGATAGATTTAAATTGGCATATAAATTATCCTTATGAAGTAATTCATTTAATGAGATATCATTTAGGTTAGTTAATAAATCATTTTGTTTAAGATTTAATTTATCAACAATAATTTTATATTTATCAGCACTCAAGTTTTGATCTGATGAAAGTTGACCTCCATCAGGATTTAGCGCACTTCCACTATTACTATTATTAACAAAAATTATTGTTTTATCTTTTTGAGCAATTAATTCTTGCTTACTAGCATCATTATAAACATTTACTACCAAAATTATTTCTTGAGCAATAGAACTAGTTATATTAGCAACATTAGAATTGTTGTGACTTAACTGGATATTTTCATTAGTTAAAGTAGATCAATCATAAAAAGCATTATCTAAATTAGGAGATATGTTGGCAACATATCGAGATTCAGTATTTATTGCTATTCTATCTTGACCATTAATTGTTACAGAATATGTAATATTGTTTTGTGGTTTACTGCTTGAACAAGCAACTAGTATAGGTATTGAAATTGCACTTATTGAAATTATTCCCATGCAAGATAAAAAAATTTTAATTTTTTTCATAATACCCTCCTTTATTATGATATTAATATAAAAAATGGAAAAAGTAAAATATTAGATTTTTTTAGAATTATTGATTTTATATTGTTTGATCAATTTTTGTTTTATCTTATTGTCTAAATATTTATGTTTTGATTTTCTTTTAATCTTGTTAATTTCATTTTTCATTTTTTTCTTATAACCGGGTTTTACTTTATTTTTTTGATTAATAATCTTTTTGATTTTTTCATTAGATTCTTTATCTAATTTATTTATTTTTCTTTGATAGTTGTATTGTTTTTTAATAAGCGTATTGTTCTTTATTGCAAAATGAGTAAATTCTATATTTTTCCTTTCAAAGAATAAAAGTTTACTATCATCATTTGTTGTAGAAGATAAAATTCAGGATTCGCCCTCATATTTTCCTCTTCCACTTCTTCCGGCTCTATGAATATATCACTCATTATCCTCAGGCATATCTCAAGATATCACATGACTTACACCATTTATGTCTAGACCTCTACTTGCTAAATCACTAGCTATAACAAATTGGTAATTTTGTCTTTGAATATTTTTATAGGCATTTTTTCTTTCTCTTGAGTTCAAACCACCATGGATCATTATGACTTCATAATTATTTTTCTTTAAAAATTTATAAATCAATTCTACTTGCTGTTTTTTATTTGCAAAAATTATACATAGATATGGATTAATCGCTTTTAACAATGTTGTAAGTGCATGTATCTTATCATTGTTATGAATTACATAATGTTTTATTTTGTTATTTTCATAAATATTTTTTCCAATAGTAATTATCTTTGTATCCTTGTAATATTTAGATAATTGGTTTGAAAGTAATTCATGTAAAGTAGCACTTCATGCATTTTTTACTAATTCATTATTATCAATTTTTTTAAATATGTAATCTAAATCATTAAAAAAACCAAGATCCATCAACATATCAGCTTCATCAAGAGTTAAATATTTAAGTGAATCAATATTAAGATCTTCATTTTTAAGAGCTAGTTTTAATTTTTCTACTGTACATATTAATATTTGAGGTCTACTATTATTAATATTTTTTATTTGTTGATTATAATCTTTGCCTCCAATTAGGAGTTGTGTTTTTAATTTTGGCTCATATTTTTTAAATAGATTCGTAATAGAATGAATTTGTCTAGCTAGTTCACGAGTTGGAGTGATAATAATTGATTGAATTGATTGATCTAGTTTTAATTGATTCATAATAGGGATTAAAAAAGATAATGTTTTTCCACTACCTGTTGATGAAACACCAATGACATTTTTATTTTTTAGAATTAGAGGAATAGTTTTGGATTGAATATCAGTCATTCTTTTAATTTTTAAATCCTTGATTGTTTTAAGGATTCATGAGTGTAATTTTAAATCTGTAAATAACATTATTTTCTCCAAATGCCATTAAGCAATATTTTAATTATAAATGTAATTATTTGTATAAATGTGTAACATTATTTTACTAACTAATATTTTCATAGAATCTATCCTTAGTAATAATTGCTTTAGTCGATTTTAGAATAATCAGCTAAATAGCATGAATTTCTCCCATATCAAAATTAAGAGCAGGTTTATTTTTCTGATTTACAGTTAAAACTTTTGCTCAATCAAAATATTTAAATATAAATATGGCTACTATCATTTTAATTACTTCTTCATATTTCGAGAAGAATAAGAATCCTAATGGATTTCAATTATAAGCAGTATTTGTGAATGTAATAGCCATAGTTATAATATTTGTTATTATCATAATGAAGCTATCAGTAAAAATAATTACTTTACTTCCACCAGTTCTAATTGAAAAATATAAAACAGAAAAAACACCTTGAGTGGCAACAATAATAATAAATATTCACTGCATTCCAATTGCGATGTTGTTCATCTCATTACTAGCAGCGGGCGAAAGGATTGGATTAATAAAAAAACTTAATAGAAATACAACCGTTGCTATAAAGAAGGCAAAGACACAACCTCATGATAATAGTTTATTTGCATTTCTTTTTGCTTGTTCAACTTTATTTTTACCTAATTCACTACCAACTAAAATCACACATGCAGCAGATATTCCAGGCCAAATGATTGTGGTAAATTCAATAATTAATACAGTATTAGTTGTTGCATTGTGATATGCTGGATTAAAACTTAATAAACAAATAACTGATGTGGT
>CASGBP010000050.1 GCA_949299825.1 uncultured Mycoplasmataceae bacterium | reverse complement strand
TAATTATACTATTTTGTTATAAAATTAACAATTTAGTAATACTTTTTTGTTAAAAATTTAACATTTTAGTACTACTTTTTTGTTAAAAATATAACAATTTAGTAATTTTTTCTTTGTATAAAACCTAAATTTCATTATATTTTTAACTTAAATCTATAATTATAGATATGGTAATAACTAACAATCTAGAAAAATTAAGAGAAACAATAAAATCTAACATTGATGAAGAAGTTATTGATAATCAACAAATGTTTGATCTACTTCCCTTAGATGTTAATGAATTTGATATGTATATATTTCATGATACTGAAAAAGAAATTAAAGTCCCATCCAATATTTATAAAATTACTTCTAAAAAAGAGAATGATACATATACTAGATATCAATATAAAAGAATGGATAAAATTCTAAATGGTAAATATGTAGCAAATGTAACATTAAATTCAATTAAACAGGAATTAATGACTTATAAAGAACATTTAACTAGCAATAAATTAGCAATTGTTCAAGTTGGAAATTTAGAAGCAAGCAATTTATATATTAGAAAAAAAATAGCATTATGCAGCAAGTTAAGCATTGAAGCAATACATTTAAAATTTGATGAAAACATTACCCAAGAACAGTTAATTAATGAGATAAATAAATTAAATAAGGATGTAACTGTTAATGCAATTCTTGTTCAATCACCACTACCAGACCATATAGATTTTTTAACAATATCATCTAGTATAAATCCATATAAAGACATTGATTGTTTTAATCCATACAACGTTGGTTTAATGACTATAAAAAAGGATGATAACTATATTCTTCCCTGTACACCATGAGGATGTATTCAACTATTAAATTTTTATAATATTTCTTTAAGTCAAAAAAATATAGTTGTAATAGGAAGAAGTAATATAGTAGGCAAACCTCTAGCTCAATTATGTACTCAGTTAGATGCAACAGTTACTACATGTCATTCAAAAACCCCAAATTTAAAGGAGATAACTAAATCAGCTGATATCATTTTTAGTGCTATAGGAAAACCAAAACTAATTAATAGTTCTTATTTAAAATCAGATTGTATTTGTGTTGATGTAGGAATATCATATGATGACAATAATAAATTATGTGGTGATTTTGATTTTGATGATGTTTATAAGAAAGTAAAATATATTAGTCCAGTGCCTAATGGAGTAGGTCCAATGACATTAGCTACTCTATTTGAAAATTATTTAAAGTTATTAAAAATAAAACTTAATTTAAGATAAAGGAAATAATTAATATAATTATTTCATACTTATGGAAAAAAAAGTTTTATATCGAAAATATCGACCACAAGATTTTAATACTGTAGTTGGACAAAAACACATTATTAAAACCTTAATAAATGAAATTAATACTAGCACTACAGTACATGCTTATATTTTTTCTGGTCCTAAGGGTTCAGGTAAAACATCAATTGCTAAAATATTCTCTAAGGCAATCAATTGTTTAAATTTAAAGGATTCTAATCCATGCAATGAGTGTAAAAATTGCTTAGAAATAAATAATAATAGTTCAATTGATTTTATTGAACTTGATGGAGCTAGCAATAGTGGGGTGAATGAAATAAGAAGTTTAATTGATTCAATTGAATATGCACCTAGTCAATTAAAGTACAAGGTTTATATAATTGATGAAGCTCACATGCTTACTAATAATTCTTGAAATGCTCTTTTAAAATCAATTGAGGAACCACCAAACAATGTTATTTTTATTTTTGCTACTACTGAATATAATAAGATACCACCTACAATTGTTTCTAGATCTGAACGTTTTGACTTTAATAAAATAAGTGATATAGAACTAAAACAATTACTTTTAAAAGTTGCTGAACAAGAAAGAATTAAAATTCATTCAAATGCTTTAGATAATATAGTTTCATTAGCTGATGGTGCTGCAAGAGATGCATTAAGTATCTTAGAACAAATGCGTTCTTTTTCGTCAAATGATATTAAGGAAAATGATCTGAATGAAATGTTTGGTTTAGTTTCTTTAGATGAGAAAATAAAATTTATTGAATTATTGTTAGCAAATGATGTACAAAATGTATTACTTTATATAAAAAGTTTTAGTGAACAAGGTATTAACTTTTATAACCTATTAATTGAACTTATTGAAATATTAATGGATATATATATTTATCAAACAACAAAAAATCTTTCATTGCTAAAAAGATTACATAATGAAAGAATTATAGAAACAATTAATTATGATGCTAGAATCATCAGTCTTATTGATATTTTGAATATTAATTTAAACCAAATCAAAAATAGTGATAAGCCTCATTTTGAATTTGAATTTTTAATTTTAAAAGTTCTTGATACTCTACAAAATAATTTAAATCAAATTAGTAACATTAATATAAAATTAAATAGCAATAATAATGAGGAAAATGCAATGTCATCAAATACTAAAAATATGAATGTGTGAAGAAAGTCTCAATCCACTGAACCTTTTGATGGGCCATCTATTAAATTAGATTCCATTGGTGAAATAGATGAAGAACAAACAGAAACTGTGCCAATAGTAACTAAGGACATGTTTAGAACAAAGGAAATGCAAGCAAGAAAGGAATCAGTAACTAGAAAATTAACTGCTACTATTCCACTTGAACAAAAATGAGATATTGATAAAACTCCAGCCAAAACAAATGATGAACCTATAGATGAGAGAGAAGGAGTTAATCGAAGTGCTTGATATCTAAATGATGAAGAAGTAAAAGAAGCATTTTTTAGTGTAGCTTACAATCATGATAGCAACATTAAGGAAACTAATAATAAAATACTTCAAGAGGTTTTAGAAAATAGTGACTTAGAAATGTCTCCAATTATTAATAAGTTTTTAAAGATTAAAAAATTCTTAATTAGCTCACCGAATGGATCATTTATTTTAATGGATAATAAATTCCTATGTGATGAATTTAACAAGATAAGTTTAGAAAAAGAATTTTTAGATTATTACAAAGAAAATTTTTCTAAAGTTCAGCGGGTTATTGCAATTGATAAAGAAACTGCAAAAAATTACTTGGATGAGTACAAAAAATTAAATCAACAATCATTTAAAGATGTTAAAATATTTACAAGTGATGATGACAAAGAGCAGATCACAAAATCTTTGTTAAATATCTTAAATAGTTAAATTAGGAGATTTGTAATTATGGACATGAAGAAATTGATGGCTGAAGCACAAAAAATGCATGGTGAACTTCAGAAAAAAATGAAAGAATTTGATGAAAAATTATTTGATTTTGACTATAAAGGCTATGTAAAATTACAAGTTTATGGAAATTTAAAAATTAAATCAATTCAAATTGTTGATGAAAATTTATTAGATAAAAATGATAAGGAAAATTTAGAAACAATTGTAGCACAAGCAATAAATAACGCAATTGAAGCATTAATTCAAGGTAAAACAGAAATTACAAATAAGATTGCTGGACCTGGTCTTGATGGTTTATTTTAATACATTCAATGTCAAAATTAAAAGAACTAGAATATTTAATTGATGCATTTAGATCATTGCCTGGAGTTGGTACCAAAAATGCCAAACGTTTTGCTAGTTTTGTTATAAATAGCGATGATATATATGCTAGTACTTTTGCTAAAAGAATACTAGAAGCAAAAAATGTTATTAAGAAATGTAATATTTGCAATAATCTTACTAATAAGGATATTTGTGAAATATGCAGCAATAATGAACGAGCTAAATCATTGTGTGTTGTTGCAACTTATGAGGACTTTGAAAGAATTAATGATGCCAATACATATGATGGATATTATTTCATTCTCGGAACTGAATTAGGTATAAATTCAAAAAGAAAAAATGAAGAAATTGATATTCAAAAATTATTTGTGGCAATAAACAGTTTAAAAATTAATGAAGTAATAATAGCCACAAGTTTTTCATTAGCAGGTGAAGCTACTTCTGAATATATTAGAGTTAAACTAAAGCCATTAACAAATATATCTATTTATAGAATAGGATTTGGAATACCGCTTAATGCTAATATTGATTATATTGATAATGAAACAATGAAAGAATCATTTGCAAATAAGAAAAAATTAGTTTAGAGATTTAGATTTAATTTTTTCATTTATCTTCTTAATAAAATCACTAACCTTGTAACTAGTGGTATCTTCTTGTCCAAATTTTCTTACTGCAATAGTATCAGATTCAATTTCCTTATCTCCTATTATTATTTGATAAGGGATTTTACTCACTTGTGCATCCCTAATTTTCTTAGATAAACGTTCATCCCTATCATCAACAATTGTTCTTATATATTCTTTTCTAATTAAGTTATTTATTTTTCTAGCATAATCTAAATGATGATCATTGGATACTGGAATAATAGCAATTTGACGAGGAGCAAGTCAAAGTGGCAAGATTCCTTTAGTTTGTTCTAAGAGAATTGAAAGTAATCTTTCATATGTTCCAACAACTCCTAAATGAATCATGATAGTTTGTTTCATCTCACCATGTTGGTTTTTGTATTCAATTTCAAATTTCTTAGGAAGTAAAAAATCTAATTGAATAGTTGACATGGTAATAATTCTTCCTAATGCAGTTTTTACTTGAAAATCAATTTTTGGTCCATAAAAAGCAGCCTCACCTACTTTTTCTACAAATTTAATTTTCTTTTCCTTAAGCATATCTCTTAAATCATTTTCAGCAACTTCTCACATTTTGCTATCATTATGAAATTTTTCTTTGTCATCAGGATCATGTAAGGAAAGATCAATTTGATGAACACTACAACCTAATCCTTCATATGCCTCATTAATCATGTTGTAGCAATTAAACACTTCCTCTTTAACTTGTTCAGGGGTACAAAAAATATGTGTATCTTCTAATACCATTTCTCTTACTCTTTCAAAACCGGTTAATCCACCTGAATGTTCATATCGATGTAACATTGATTCTTC
>CASGBP010000049.1 GCA_949299825.1 uncultured Mycoplasmataceae bacterium | reverse complement strand
TTAACTAGAGGTTCTTTATCTCGATTTAAATCTTTAACATATTCTTTTAAACCACCCTCAAAATTTCAAGTTTCCTTTAATCCTGTTTGTTCAGAATTAAACTTAATAGTTAATCCTTTATTTAAATATGCTAATTCCTTTAAACGCTCAGTAATTTTATTTTCATCTCATGGAAATTTTTCCATAATTGAAAAATCTGGAAAAAATTGAATTGTTGTACCATGTTGCTTATTTTCATTAGTACCAATTTGTTTTAAAGGTTCAACAATATTCCCACCATCCTTAAATTCAACATAATGTTCTTTATTGTTGATAACTACTCAAACCTTCATTCAATCACTTAATGCATTAACAACTGAAGCACCTACTCCATGTAATCCACCTGATACCTTATATGAGCTATTATCAAATTTACCACCTGCATGTAATACAGTAAGAACAGTTTCAACTGTTGAAATTCCAGTCTTTTCGTGTTTATCAACCGGAATCCCTCTACCATCATCCTCAACTTTTATTGATCCATCTTTACAAATAGTTAATTCAACTGTAGTAGCAAAACCTGCCATTGCCTCATCAATTGAGTTATCAACTATTTCTCATATCATATGGTGCAAACCTTTTTCACCAGTAGAACCAATATACATACCTGGTCGAATTCTAACTGCTTCTAAACCTTCAAGAACTCTAATGCTTTCTGATGTATATTCACTTGTAGTATCTTTTTCTTCTTTTTTTTCATTATTGTTTATATCAAGTTCTTTATCACTCATATATTTAAACCTTTCTTATAATTTTGTAGGTTTTAATGCCTACTTTAACAACATCTTCATTAAAAAGTTTTTTTCCCCGCCTACGCTCTAACTTTTCATTTACAAAAACATCATTATCTAATAGGAATGTTTTTGCCTCATAACCACTTGAGATGATGCCAGTGAATTTCAGAAATTGACCTAGTTTAATAAACTCACTTTTAATAGTTATTTCATCAACTTTCATCTAAATTCACAACAATGATGTTATTTTAACATAAACATACAATAAATATAATATATTTATATATTATATAGTTATAATACGCACAAAAATAGGTTAATTTTAAGTGTTTTAAGCAACCAATAGATAAATATATCGGTAGTTATTTTTAACAAAAATAAAGGTTTTTTTAACCATTTAAACACTTCTCATTGGTAAAACAAGTTGTAAAAAGTCCTTTTCAATCACATCAGCAAAAATTATTGGTTTATTAGGAGCAGAAAAATAAGTTCTAATATTATGATCTTCAAATGCCTTTAAAATAGAACTCATAAATTTAGCATTTACAATGAAATCAATATCTTTTCCCTTAAAATTCTTTATTTCTATTTTTTCATAAGAAGAACCTATTTCTAATGACTTAAATGATACTTCTAGATTTTCATTTTTAACCAATACTCTCATTGAAGGAGTTTTTTCACTATTAACTAAAAACATTCCATGTTCAATAATATTGTAAAAATCTTTGGCATTCATTAAAAATTCACTTGTTTCTCCTTCATCAACATTAAATACATTGTATATGTTAGGATATGTTCCAATAATTAATTTGGAAGAAACAATATTATTTTTTCATCTAGCCATAATTTTAGTATCAGTTAGTGCAAATTCAATTTCTTCATTTGTTTCTGCAAATTGATTAATAAATATAATGAAATCATGATCCACTACTACTTTAAAACTAGGAGCATTAAAAGGTTTTTTTAATAGTGCAACTTTATAACTATCAGTAGCAACTAAATTTATTATTCCTGGTTCGTTAACATTATCAAAATATACACCATTTAAAATTGCTTGTTTTTCCATTTTAGATAATAAGCAATGACTTAGTTTTTTTTGAATTTCACTTAAAACAGTATTGTTCATTTTGAAGTTTAGATTAGTATCTCACTCAAAATCTAACTTAATAAACATTGAATCATCTAAACAATTAATGTGTGCATCGAAAGTTTCATTAGTAATTCTTAAATTATTATCAACTTTTTCTAAGGTAATATCTCCATTTTGTAATTTGGAAATTATTCCTTTTAATATTTTTACTTTTATTAGTACTTTTCCGTTTTTTTCAATTTTAAGTTTTTCATTAATAATAGATCTAACACTAATTGATTCATTTGTAAATGTACAGATCAAACTATTATTATTAAAATCAGCTTCAATTAGTACATTAGTTAAAGCTATGTTGATATTATTTTCATTAATTATTGTATTAGCCATTTCTAATACTTTTATTAAATGAGTCTTATTTATGGTAAATTTCATGCAAATATTTTAATTTATTTTAAATAATATATTTTAATTATTTTAGTATTTAATTATATTAAATAATATTATTAGGAATGTGGAAAAGTGGGTAAATTAATTGTAGGTCTTGGAAATCCGGGTGAAGAATATAAAAATACCCGCCATAATATAGGTTTTAAAATTATCGATTCATTAGCAAAAAAATGTGAAATTATGCTTGATAAACATGATTTTGGAGGAGTTTTTGGAGTTTTTATGCTTAATGGTGAAAAAATAGTAATTGCAAAACCATTAACCTACATGAATTTATCAGGCGATTTTGTTAAGCAATTTGTTAATTATTACAATGTGGATATTAATGACATAATAGTTATTTATGATGATGTAGATACAAAAATAGGAGAATTTAAGTTAAAAACCTCTGGATCAAGTGGAGGACAAAATGGAATGAAAGATATTATTAATAAATTACAAACTGAAAATATTAAACGCATTAGAGTAGGAATAGGTCCAAAACAGAGCAAAATACCATTGGCTAATTTTGTTTTAGCTAACTTTAGTAAGGATGAATTAAATAAAATCTCAAAGGTAATAAATGATGTTTGTAAGCTTTGTATGAATATAAACAGTTATGATTTTTCTAACCTAGAATACCATGTTTTAAGGAAAAAAGGTAGTTAAATGAAGTATATTTTTGCAGTTTCTGGTGGACC
>CASGBP010000048.1 GCA_949299825.1 uncultured Mycoplasmataceae bacterium | reverse complement strand
TAAAGACTTTAGAAGGTACATCAAAATCCATTTTTAAAGACATGTTAGCATACTATAAAAAACCTCATCATTGATTGTTATTTCCCTTTGTTGCCCCTTATCTTTTAAAGGTTAAGAAAAAATTTGATTACAAAAATAATGCAGGAGCATTTGTAATTGGTTTAAAAGAAATAGCTGTTAAAACTCATGGATCTGCTGATTATAAACAATTTTATAGTTCATTAAGAATGTTGAAGGAATCTATAGAATACAAAATAATAGATACTATTAAGAAAGAAGTTAAAAATGAATCAAAGAGAATGAAAAACTAATTTATTGAAAATACTTAATAAGTGTGGTATCCCAAATCCTAAATCATATTCAATTTATCAAGAAGCACTAACTCATGCGTCATATGCAAATGAGAAATCATTAAAATATAATTATGAAAGATTAGAATTTTTGGGTGATTCGGCAATACAGTGAGTGGTAGGAAATTATTTATATAGTAGAAAGCCAATAATGACCGAAGGAGAAATGTCTAGATTAAGATCATCGATTGTAAAAGGAACTACTTTAATGAGAGCTTGTAAAGAGATAAAATTGGATGAGTTAATTTTTTTTGGAAATAGTTTTAAAATTGAAAATATTTCAAATAGAATATATGAGGATATCTTTGAAGCCTTTGTAGGAGCAATTGCTCAAGATCAAGGAATTAAAAAAGTTTCTAAATTATTAAATGAAACTATTATAAAATATTATGAGAAAGATTTATTAGATACAAATAAGGATTACAAAACTCAATTTCAAGAATTAATTCAAGCCTCAAATCAATTCCAACCAATTTATAAACATAAAGATGGTAAGGTTAAAATAAGTAGGTTGTATTGTAAGGACGCTGTTGGTAATGAATTTTTCTTTGGTGAAGGTAGAGCAAATAATTTTAAGGAAGCAGATCAGATTGCTGCAAGAAAAGGTTTAAATAAAATGGTTAATTCAAGAGTTAACAAAAAGGGAAAATAAAAAAGGGGGAATAATGTTATTTCTAAAAAAGTTTTATGCTTATGGTTTTAAATCCTTTGCTGATGAAATTAATTTGAATTTTGTTGATGAAATGACAGGAATTGTAGGACCTAATGGAGCAGGTAAATCTAATATAGTTGATGCCTTTAAATGAGTGTTAGGTGAACAATCAGTTAAAGACATGAGAGGAAATAGTAAGTTTGATCTTATTTTTAAAGGATCATCAATGAGACCTGAGGCTAATTTTGCTCAAGTTACTTTAACTTTTGATAATTCAAAACGAGTGCTACATTATGATAAGGATGAAATATCAATTACTAGAAAATTATTTAAGGATACTGGTAATAATGAATATTACATCAATAATGAGCCTGCTAGATTAAAAGATATTCAAATGATTTTTACTGATACTGGATTATCAAAAGGATCATTAGGTATTATTTCTCAAGGTACAGTTAATGGTTTTTCAGAAGCAAAACCTGAGGCTAGAAGAAAGATGTTTGAAGAAGCTGCAGGAATTGGAATGTATTCAGTACAAAAAGCTGAATCATTAAGACATCTTGAAAAAGCAGAACAATCGTTAACAACAATTGTTGCACTTGAGAGAGAACTTGAAAAGGATTTAAAAAAATTATCTAAGCAAGCTGAAAATGCCAAGATTTGAAAAGAAAAATTTGATAAATTAAAAGAATTAGATCTAGCAATATTAGTTAGAGATATTTCCCATTTTAATGTAGTGAAATTAAAATTGGAAGAAGAGATTAAGATCATTGAAAATGACATATCTGTTAAGCAACCATTTGAAGTTGAATTAAAATCAAAATTAGAGTTTATTAAGCAAAAACTTAATGAAGCAGATGAAGAAGTAACTAAATATAATCAAGAAAATCTAGAAATTAATGAAAAAATTGCAACACTTGAAAAAAAACAAGCTGTATTTAATTCCAAATTATTAGATGCAATTAATTCAAATAATGATCAAGATAAAATTAAAGCATATGAACAATTAATTTTATCTCATAAGAAAGATATTAATTTGTTTACTAGCAGAATAGACGAATTAAAAGTTCAAATTTCAACTTATGAAGAAATATTGAATGACTTATTAATTAAAAAATCAGAGATTAATGAAAACATTAATCAATTAAATATTAGGTTTACTGAAAAAGCTACTCGTTTAAGAATTATTAAGGAACAAATGGAAAGAAATTCTAATGCCACATTGGGTGTTAGATCTATTTTAGAAAATAAACAGGCATTAAAAGGAATATATGATGTTGTTGGTAAGTTTATCAATGTTGATGAAAAATATGAAATAGCTATTTCGAAAGCATTAGGTAAATCAATTGATAATATTATTGTTGAAAATTCAGAAAATGCAAAACATGCAGTTCAATTTTTAAAACAAAATAATGCAGGTACTGCTACTTTTTTACCACTGAAAGACATTAAATCAAAATTTGTTAAGCAAGAACATTTAGATGTACTAAGTGAATTAGAAGGATTTATTGGTATTGCCTCAAAGTTAATCAACACAGATCCAAAAATGCAAGTAGTGATAGATGCTTTAATTGGACAAGTAATTATTTCAAGTGATATAGAACATGCTATTAGAATTTCAAAATATACTTATCAATTGTATAAGATTATTACTCTTGATGGTGATGTGGTTTTCCCTGGTGGAGCAATTACAGGTGGGTCAAATAGGGATACTCAATTGCAATTTAATCTTGATAAGCATAAGGAAGAATTGGAAAAAGAAGTAAGTGAAATTGAACAACAATTACTAGATAAAAAATTAGAATATGAAAAAATGAGTGCTGAACATAGTGAAGTAGAAGTAAAAATCAATGAAAAAAGATATGCAATGTCTACATATTCTACTAACTTAGAAAGCACACAAAAAAATTATGATAAATATCTAATTGAATATGAGACTTTGACTAAAAAATCATTTGCTGATAATTCAGTTATTGATGAAAATAAGATTCAAGATGAAATCAACAAGTTGAATACTCAAAAATCAAAGATTCAAGAATTGTTATCAATTGCTACAACAAATAAAATAAATTATTCTTCTCAGGCAAATGACATTGATGCAAAACTAGAAGAAGTTAGATTATCATTAGATAGAATTAAAAATAATTTATCTCAATCTAAGCAAGATTTAATCAAATGTCAAAATTCATATGATAATGCTAAGTTAAGGATTAATGAAAATTATGCAATGACATTAGAATTTGCAATTGAAAATTACAATAAAGAATTACCTATTAGCGAGTCTCAAGCGAGAGAAGTAATTAATCAATTAAGAGCTGAAATTGATTCATTAGGTACTATTAATCCAAAAGCGATTGAGGAATTAACTGAAAAGCAAGAAAAATATGATTTAATTTTGGAAAATAGAAAGCAAACTGAAGAAAGTGTTAATAACATAAAAGTTTCTATTGCAGAACTTGATAAGGCGGCAAGATCAAAATTTGCAAAGATAATTGAAGATGTTAACAATGAATTGCCAGCAATTTTTAAATTCTTATTTGGTGGTGGTTCATGTGCTGTTACTTTTTCAGAACCTGATAATATTTTAGAATCAGGTATTGAGGTAATGGCTCACCCACCAGGTAAAAGAATTAGTAACTTAAAATTATTATCTGGTGGAGAAAAAACATTAGTTGCAATTGCAGTGTTATTTGCGATTTTAAAAATATCTTCTTTCCCAATTGTAATTTTAGATGAAGCTGAGGCAGCATTAGATATAGCCAATGTAGAAAGATTTGCTCAGATTATTCGCCAAAATTCTTCCCAAACTCAGTTTTTAGTTATTACTCATAGGCCAGGTACTATGAAGGAATGTAAAACTTTGTTAGGAGTAACTATGCAAAATCCAGGTGTTAGTAATATTTTTTCAGTTTCTATAGACAAAGCCATTGAAATTAGCCAAGAGGATGACAAATAATGGGAATCTTTAGTTTTAAAGATTTGAAAAATAAAATAAATGAGAAAAGAAAACAAAAGGACATAAAAGAAAAGGTTGAAGAAAACCGAATTTTTAAACAAGAGGATAATGCTAAAAAATTCGATGAAGGTCTAAAAAAATCATCAAAAGGACTTTCTAAAATCATTGATGATATTGTTAATCAATGTACCACTATTGATGACAATTTATTTGAGAATCTTGAAGAACAGTTAATAAGTTATGATGTTGGTTTTCAAGCAACTGAAAAAATTATAAATGCAATTAAAGAAGAAGTTAAATTTCAAAATATTACAGATGTTAAATCAATTTCATCTATTATTTTTGATAAATTGCTAGTTTATTACATTCAAGATACTGATATTGATGTTGATATAAATTTATTAAATGATCGTTCTAATGTTGTTTTAGTGGTAGGTGTAAATGGAGTTGGTAAAACTACTTCAATTGCAAAAATAGCTTATAAATTTATCAATGAAAATAAAAAGGTATTACTAGTTGCTGGTGACACTTTTAGAGCAGGAGCAGTTGAACAATTAGATAAGTGAGCTACTAAACTAAATATAGAAATAGTTAAACCTAAAAAAGAAGGTCAAGATCCAGCTTCAGTTATTTATGAAGGTTTATCTAAAGGTTATAACGAAAAATATGATCTGATAATTTGTGATACCTCTGGAAGACTTCAAAATAAGATTAACTTAATGAATGAGTTAAATAAAATCTATCAAGTGATTAAAAAATTTGATGAAACTGCTCCACATGAAACACTATTAGTTTTAGATGCAACTACTGGTCAATCAGGATTAAATCAAGCCAAGGCATTTAAGGAAGCATCAAATCCAACAGGTATAGTATTAGCTAAAATGGATTCTTCTTCTAAGGGTGGAATAGTATTAGCAATTAAAGACCTTTTTAATATTCCAGTTAAATTTATTGGATTAGGTGAGAAATTAGATGATCTAGAACCTTTTGATATTGAAAATTATTTAATGGCATTATCACAGGAGTTTATTGAAAAAAATGAAAGATCTATCTAAAATTACTCAATTATTTGATATTTATGGAAACCTTTTATCTAATAAACAAAGATCCTATATAGTTGATTATTATTTTAACGACTTATCATTAAGTGAAATAGCAACAAAATATAATATATCAAGGGCAGCCATTCACTATTCAATTAATGAAGGAATTAATGAATTAAACCTATATGAGGATAAATTACAGTTTTTATATTTACAAAAAAAACGATTAAATATTTATGAAAAACTTCAAGATTTAGAACTTAAGCAGGAATTAATTAATTTGGAATTAATTGGTAAAAATAAGTTTTAGTATTCTAATTTGTAAAAAACAAGGTATTTAGTACTATAATTTATAGTTATGAAAATTAAAAAATATTATAGGAGTATATTCTAGAGGTTTATTTATGCTTAGATATATCTTTATGGATGTTAACCCTTATCTAATTGATTTAGAACAAATATATAAGAAGGCATGAGAGGGTGTAATAGATTTAATAAGAACAAAGTATGATAACTTTGTTTCAATAAAGAGTTTAGAAAATACTATAAAAGAAAATATTGATATTATAGATAAAAAAGATGAGTGAATTAATGAAATTGGTGAAGAAAAATATCAGGCTTTAATTAAATTACTTAAAAATAGTTTTGATAAAGTGATTGATGAGTATGCAATGAATAATCCAATTAATCCAATTTTGTCTACTTTTTTTGATGATGCTAAAAAAGAAAATGTAACTGTAATTTTTGTAACTTCAAATTTTCTATTGGCATCAAAAATTCAAAAACTTTATACCTTTCCTAAAAATGTATTATTTGAATCAATTGAAGCTAATACTCATTTAGAAGCATCATCATTGGTAGATTATGCTAGCAAACATGGTTTAACTAGTGATGAATTTGCCTGTATTACTCAGGTAAAGGATTCATTAATTAATATGTGTGAAAATAACATTTTCTGTGTAACTATAGGGGATAAGCACGATTATAGTGAATTTAATACTATCTTATGCTTAGATAGCATTGACGATTTAATATTTAGTAATATAATATATAATTTTTATTCTAAAAATGATGATGAAGAGGAACTTTAATTTCTATCAAATATTCTGCATCGATACTTATTATTTATTTATAATAAATGAGAAATAAATTTTGATTTATGAATGAGAAAAAGTTAATAACTAGTGAATCAGTAAATGTTGGACATCCTGATAAAATATGTGATCAAATATCAGATAGAATATTAGATGCTTGTCTAAAATGTGATCCAGAAGCTAAGGTTGCTTGTGAAGTTTTTGCTTCAAATAGATTAATAGTAATCGGTGGAGAAATAACAACTAAAGGATATGTCGATGTAGTTAAGTGTGCTTGAGAAGTTATAAAGCCATTAGGATATACAGAAAATGATTTTACAATTATTTCAAATGTTAATAGTCAATCTCCAGATATTAATCAAGCAGTAATAAAAAAAAATAAGGAAATCGGGGCAGGAGATCAAGGAATAGTTTATGGTTACGCTACTAATGAAACTAAAAATTATATGCCTCTATCAATTACAATTGCTCATGAATTGGTTAAATTAGCTGAACAATTAAGAAAAGATAAAAAGTTCAAATGAGCAAAAGCAGATATGAAATCACAAGTTACTATTGATTACTCTAATGAAAAGAAACCTTTAATTCATACTATTCTTATGTCTATTCAACATGATGAAAATTATAATGAAAAAGAATTTAAGAATTTTATCTCTGAAAATATCATTGATAAGGTTGTTGAAAAATATAAATTAAACCAAAATTTTACTAAGATTATTAACCCATCTGGAAAATTTATCATTGGTGGTCCAATTGGCGACACCGGATTAACTGGACGAAAAATAATTGTTGATACATATGGAGGAATATCTAGACATGGTGGAGGAGCTTTTAGTGGAAAGGATTCAACTAAGGTTGATCGAAGTGGCGCATATTATGCAAGATATATAGCAAAAAATGTGGTTGCAGCTGGTCTAGCTGATAAATGTGAAATTCAAATTGCCTATGGAATTGGTTTAACTAAGCCAATTGCCATCTATGTTGAAACTTTTAATACTAATAAAGTGGAAGTGAATAAAATATTAGATGCAATAAATCAAACATTTGATTTATCAATTTCAGAAATGATTAAAACTTTGGATTTAAAAAAACCAATATTCTCAAAGCTTTCAAGTTATGGTCATATGGGTAGAGAAGAATTAAACGTTAATTGAGAAAAATTAGATAAAGTAAAAAAATTAAGAGACATTATTTTTAAATAAAGTTACCAATAGATATGGTTAACGATTAATTGGAAATTGTTTATTAATTTTTTCAACTTCAATTAAAAGTTCTTTCAAAGTATCATCATCATTTTTTCTAAGTGCCTTATCAATAATTATTGCCAAATGTTCAAAATCATTCTCTTTTAAGTTTCTAGTGGTCATTGCTGGAACACCTAATCTTATTCCACTAGTTACCATAGGTGGTTCAGAATCATTTGGAATAGCATTTTTATTGATAGTGATATTTATTTTTGCAAGGATTTCTGTTGCTTGCTTTCCAGTCATGTTATAACTTGTTTTAGTATCAATGATAAATAAATGGTTATCAGTACCATTAGAAATTATTTTTGCTCCCAAAGATTTAAATTTTTCACAAAAAGCTTTTGCATTCTTTACAATTTGTTCTTGATATTTTTTAAATTCTGGTTGTAGTGCTTCATGAAAAGCAACTGCCTTTGCAGCAATAATATGAAACAATGGACCACCTTGGTATCCAGGAAAAATTCATCGATCAACCTTTTTTGCAATCTCTTCATCATCTGTCATAATAATTCCACCTCTTGCACCCCGTAAAGTCTTATGAGTAGTAGATGTTATTATATCTGCATATCCCACAGGACTAGGATGTAAACCAGTTGCAATTGCTCCTGCAATATGGGCAATATCAGCCATTAATTTTGCTCCAACCTTATCTGCTATCTCTTTAAATTTCTTAAAGTCAATCAAACGAGAATAGGCACTTGCACCACAAATAATTAAATCAGGTTTAATTTCTTCAGCTTTCTTTAAAATATCATCATAATCTAATACACCATCTTGGTTTACTCCATATGAATAAGCTTGATAAAAAGTTCCAGAAAAACTTATCTTATAACCATGAGTTAAATGACCACCTGCATCAAGACCCATTCCTAAAATTTTTGAACCAGGATTAATAATTGCAGCGATTGCTGCAGCATTAGCACTTGACCCAGAATGTGCTTGAACATTAGCAAACTTTACATTAAATAATTTTTTTAAACGATCAATAGCTAATTGTTCTACTTTATCAACAAATTCACACCCACCATAATATCTTTTACCAACATAACCTTCACCATATTTATTAGTTAAAATGCTTCCAGCTGCTTTTAACACATCACTAGAAACATAATTTTCAGATGCAATTAATTCAATATGTGTTTGTTGTCTATTTAATTCATTATTAATTGCAACTTCTATTTCTTTGTCATTTAATTCAATTTTTTTGTACTGCATATAATTTTCTTAATTATATTCAATTATAGTTCATTTTCATTTGCTATTGTAATAGTTTTGTATTTCTTTTTCTTGTAATAGTAATAACATAAAATAATTGCAATAACAATTAATATTACCGCTGCAATTGATGACAATATTACTGGAATAAGTGGAAAAGGATTATTCTTTTTAAAACCAAAAATAGTTGTATTAATATCATGATTATTAACAGTTGATGAATATGATTGAATATATTTATAATCATTACCTTCTTCAACAAAGAAAGGAGCATTTGTTATTACAACTTTAAATGTTATGCTTCCATTATCATCATTAGAAGAAATATATTCAATATCAAATAATGATGTCAAATCTAATTCTTTTCAAGTTTCAGGTAAATTTGTAAACATTAAATTATTATTTAAAAATTCACTAAAATTGTTTTGTCG
>CASGBP010000047.1 GCA_949299825.1 uncultured Mycoplasmataceae bacterium | reverse complement strand
TGTCTCTAAAAGTGAAACAAATCTTTATGTTTTAAAATGCCAAAATGTAAAAAGAACTACTGGACAACATCCTGGTGGAATTTTAATCATACCAAAAGAATATTCCATTTTTGATTTTTCTCCCTATAATTTTCCAGCTGATGTTAAAGGTGATTGATTTACAACACATTATGCATTCGAATATTTACATGATAATCTATTAAAATTTGATATACTAGGTCATGATAATCCAACAATATTAAGACAGCTTAAGGATTTAACAAATATTGATGAAAAAGATATTCCAAATCATGATGAAAAAGTAATGAAATTATTTACTTCAATTGAACCACTAGGAATTGTTGATAAAGACTATAATTATGAAAAAACTGGAGCTATATCTATTCCCGAATTTGGTACAAAATTTGTTAGAGAAATGTTAGTTGATACTAAGCCGTCTACATTTTCTGATTTAATAAGAATATCAGGATTAAGTCATGGTACTGATGTATACATAGGGAATGCAAAATCCTTAATTAAAAATCAGAATTTAAAACTTAAAAATGTTATTGCTTGTAGGGATGATGTATTAAATTATTTAATTGATCAAGGAGTTGAGGATTCAGTTGCTTTTAAAATTATGGAAGATGTTAGAAAAGGCAAAGGATTAAAAGAGGAATATATCAATGAGATGCTAGATAAAAAGGTTCCAATGTGATATATTGATTCATGTAAAAAAATTAAATATATTTTCCCTAAGGCTCATGCTACAGCTTATGTTATGCATGCTTGAAAATTTGCCTGATATAAAATATATTATCCCTTACCTTATTATGCTACTTATTTTTCAACTAAACCTGAAGTTTTTGATATTGAAACCATTGTTAAAGGCAAAAATGCTATTATCAACAAGAGAGATGAAATATTATCAAAACTTAATAACAAGGATGATTTAAAAAAGAAGGAAACAGATTTGTTATCAATATTTGAGGTTGTATTAGAAATGTATGCTAGAGGATATAGTATTCAGAAACCTGATTTAAATCGTTCATTAGCAAATGAATTCATTATTAAAGATAATAAGTTAATTGCTCCATTTTCATCAGTAGATGGAATAGGAACTGAAGTTGCTCAATCAATAGTTGATGCTAGAGATCAACAACCATTTATTTCTATTGATGATGTAGCAAGAAGAACTAAATTGAATAAAACAAATATTGAAACTTTAGAAAGGTTAGGGGTTTTTGATTCATTGCCTCGTAATGATCAAATAAAACTATTTGATTTCTAATATGATATATATTAATTTAATTCCTAGTAACCTTTGATATTTGAATTTAAGAAAAATGCTTTCAACTAAAGAATGAAAGAATCTTTCATTAAAAATAAGAAATGAGGCGAATTGAACTTGTTATTGTTGTAATATTTCAATTAACCAATTAAAAAATACTAAATATTTTCATGCACATGAATATTGAATATTTGATAGAAAAAGTAAAACAGTTAAACTAGCTGCTATTGTTTGTGTATGTTCACATTGTCATGAGTCTATCCATTTAGGCTTAGCATCAGTTAAAAATAGATCAAATAGAGCAGTTCATCATTTAATAAAGGTTAATAAATGAACATATCAAGATGCAAATAATTATGTTGAGGGTTTATATGAAGAAAATATGTTGAACTCAACCATTGATTGACAATTTGACATAAATTCATTTAAGGATTGGTTGAATGAAGATCAATTAAAACAAGTAATACAATTTTTGGAACAAAATAAAAAATGTTAGTTTTCACCAACATTTTTCATCATATTTTTGTATTTTAAAAAGCAATAATATAAATTAATTATTTGTCGTAAGTCTTAGCAGTAAAGAAGTTAGCAATAGTTAAAATAGCAGTAGCAATTGCACCACCTAAACCACCAATTGTTCCAGCAATTAAAAGTGCATTTTCAGGAGTAATTCCATCAACAGATATATTACCATTTGTAATACCAACTAAACAAACAATACCTACAATTGCTAACACTACTGTAAGTGCTAATAATCCAAAAACGCTTAAAAATTTTCTCATTTTTCTCCTCCTCAAACTAAATTTTATTACATTACAATTATTTTTTAAACTTTTTAAAAACCATTATATTATAATGAAAAAATGGAAAAGAGTAATAAAAAAGATAATTTTCACACAATATATGATGAATTAGTTCAAACTTTGTCAATAATTTTTTTGAACAAAGATACTATTTCTGCCTTAAAAAAAGATAACAATCTACAAAAGGCTATGATCGATTTATTGAGTGTTTGTAATTTTTTAGAAGCTAAACTAGAAATAGATGATATTAGAATAGATGAGTTTAAAATTGCTTACACTAGTGTGACAAATAAAACAGTCAAACTTAATTCAATAAAGCAAATTGATGAGGATGACATCAAGGATAAGATCAATTATGTTAAAGTTGTATTAAAAAATTCATACAATTTAGATTGAGAAGCAATTTTAGTTGGATTTACTTCAGGTAAAACTAAAACAACAAAAACCAAACTAGAAAAAACCAACGAAGATATTGAAGTTGTTCAAACTGAAAAAGTTGATGATAATAAAAATGCTGGTTATCATTATAGTAATTCTGAAGACTTTTTGAGACAAAACAATGTTTCTTTAGATGATATAGCAGATGGATTAATTAAACAACAAGCTAGTTTTTTATTGCGTAAGGATATTTTAGAAAATAAGTTTTATCAATTTGATTCTAAACCTAAGATTTTTAAAATAGTTAAGTATGCACTTTATGGTTTTTGATTGTTATTTTTAATAGGTTTTGTTATTACAATCATTTTGAGTTTTGTGTCTAAAGATTTTGCACTTGCAAATGAAACGGTAATTACTGAATATTTAAATAATTACGAGTCAACCAACAACATAACTTTTCAAGATATTTCTCAAATAAGAAATGTGTTATTCAATAGAGGATATTTATTTAATTTTCCTACCTCCATGAGTTTAATCTTAGGTAGTACTCTTTTAGTTGTTGTATTGTTTATGACAATTTATTATGTTTATAAAGAAGTTAAAAATTTTAAAAATGATAACATTCAATATGCATTTAGATCATATTTTTCTTGATGTATTATTATTCTTGGATTAATTCAAATTGTTTTTCCTTTAATATTCAATGGGGTAAATAATAGTATTTTGAGTGTTTATCAAAATATGTTACTAAATAAGGATTTGCCATCATTTACAATTACCATTCGTAACATTTCATTGAGTTTTAATAATGTTGCAAATCTTGGAATATATAGTGCATATTATGTTTTTACAATTATTTTAATATGCTTAATTGGAATAATTTTCTTAGTTACTGTTTCATTAATGATTATTAAACCAAAATTAGATATTAATAGAATAAATGACAAAATAAAAGAATATTATGAGGATATTAAATCAGGGAGAATTAAATTTGACCAAAACGATATAGAGTCATCTGGTTTTGGTAGCTTTTTTGGTTCAGGCAAAAATCCTTTTTCTCCAATTTAAGTAGAGGTATCAATATTCATTTCATTAAAACAATCATCAAAAAATAAAAATAAATTATGATCATTCTTATTTCCTTTAAAACCATTGAAGGTAATGAGGCATACCTACTTTATTGTGATGTTATCAATAATGTTAGGGATAAGATTAGTTTTAGGAATATTCTCAGTTCCAATTCCTATGTTTGGGATATCGTTATCTTTTTCATGATTACCTATATATGTAGTTGGATGAATGTATGGACCAATCATAGGTTTTATTTTTGGACTAGTATCTGATACATTAGCTTGAGTTATAAATGGTTCAATATGATTTTGGTTGTTTGCAATTCAAGAACCAATTATAGGTTTTTTTTCAGGTTTTTTTTCAGGACTATTTTTTTTATGTAAAAACAAATCAATTACATTTTTAATGATTATCCAAAAATTCTTTGTTTTTTCCTTTATATTGTTTACAATATTTATAGTTATTTTTCAATTTGATTTAATTGACAATAACAATTTTTCTGGAGCAAGCACAATCATTAATAAGAAAATCTTTATTATTGTAATTTGTGTTGCTATAGGTGTTTTCTTAGTTATAAATGAAGTTCAAAGCATTTTTATGTATAGGAACTATAAACATAAAAGAAACATTGATAATTACATAACTTACTTATATGTATCAATGTTAATAATCTTAGTAATAGCTTTATTTTCATTTATTCTTGGACCATATTCGTATGTGGAGTATTATAAATACATTAACAATGGTTTAAATCCATCTAAGTACTTACAATATGGTGCAATGTATTATTTAATTCCAAGAGTTCTAAAAGAATCTATTAAAACCCCTGTATACATTTTTTTGGTATTTTCCATTATTGTGGCAATTAAATATCAATTCAATAATGTTATTAATACAATTAAAACAAAGTGGTAGGTAAATAATGACAAAAAAAGTTTATGTAATAGTTTCTAAACAAATTGATATTTTAGATAATAATGATCTAAGAGTTGTCACAAATAATGAATTAATAGGTTATTGTGCTTATTCTGAAATTAGTGACTTCCCAATCATTAATCTAAAAAGATTTTTTTCAAATTATCCTACTTATAAATTTAAGGTTATTGGGGTAAATGATGATAATACTTTAAAACTATCCTATAAACAGTGTCATCCTAAATTAATGAAGGACAAAAGAAAGATTGTTTCAACTGCTAATCATTATAAAACTTTAAGAAAAACAGTGTCACTTGATATAAAAAATTATGATGAAGATAATGAGTAGTAGTAAATGAAGTGATTGAAATGAATTTGTGCTATATTAACTTTTATTTTTATTTTTGCAATGATAGCTTTGATTATTGTTACATCAATCTATCAGTTAGAAATTTTATTTACAGTTGTTTTAGTAACCTTAATCTTCTATCATTTAATTAATGTAGCATTTGGTATTTATATTTATTTTGATAAAAAAAGGGTTAATTTAACTAAAAAAAGTTGATTATTTTCCTTTTTGATTTTTCCTGGTTTTTCAGCCTTAATTTTTTTATGAACAGGTGTAAATCCTTTTGGTAAAAAGAAGCAAAAAAAATTAGAAAAAAATATTAATTACATTAAAGAGATAACAAAATTTGATGAACAAAAGATGGTTGTTACAGACAATGAATTGGTTAATAAAATTTTTACGTTTTGTAAAAACACTACTATTAATAAATCTTGTTTAGGTGACATTGTATTTTTAGCTAATAAACCAATTTTTAATGAATGTATAAATTTAATAAGAAGAGCTAAAAAATATATTTTCGTAAATTTCTATATTTTTAGAGATGGAGTATTTTTTAAAGCAATCTTTAATGAGTTATATGAAAAAAGTAAACAAGGTGTAAAAATTTTTGTTTTATATGATTGAGTTGGTTCAAGAAAAAAAGTAAAAAAGGAATTTTGAAAAAAAATAACTGAATATGGATTTGAAACCACTACATTCAAAAGAAAAAGTTTTTTTATCGTTAATACTTTAGATAATTCAAGAAATCACAAAAAATCACTAATTATTGATGGAATAGAAGGTGTTATTGGAGGTTTTAACATAGCTGATGAATACATTAATGAAAATAAAGAATTTCATCAATGAAGAGATCATATGTTTTCAATTAAAGGCGAAGTAGTTAAAGACTATTTAAAAGTTTTCTTACTTGATTGAATAAATTATTCTGATGGGGATAGTAAACAAATAGTTGATGTTATAAAAGAATTACTTACTATTAAACATTCTAAAGAAAACAACAAACAAGTAATCCAAACTTATCATTCATTTCCAGAAAAAAACATTTGAAAGGCATTTAATTTTTATGATTTAACTTTTTCGATGGCTAAAAAAAGAATTTGAATTAATACTCCTTATTTTTATCCAACAGAACAGTTAGAAAACACTTTAATAGATGCTGCAACTGCTGGAATTGATGTAAGAATTATTGTTCCTGGTTATCCTGATGATAAGAAATTTATAGTTCATATGAATCGTTTAAAATATTCTACTTGAATTAATAATGGTATTAAAATTTATGAATATAATGGATTTACTCATTGTAAATCTATCATAATTGATGATAATTTAGTGATTACTGGATCAGTAAATATGGATGCTAGAGCATTAAACATAAATTATGAATTAGCAAACATTATTTATGATAAAAAATTGAATGATTCTTTAGCAAAAGATTTTTTAGAAACAACTAAAGCTTCAACTGAGGTTATACACAAAATTAAAGATAAATCTTTAATTAAGAACATTTATGGTAAACTTATTATGATATTTCTATTGTTTTTTGAACCATTATTTTAAATAGAGGGAGTTTATATGTCCAAATACCATGTGAAAATTATTTGAGAACGAGAAGATGATGGTGACACATTAGAGTCATTTATAGATCATACTAATCTTAGTCCAGTGGCTTCAAAAGAAGATATTACAAGACTATGTAAAGAAGCAATTGATTATAACTTTAAATCAGTTTGTGTTAATCCTTGTTATGTTAAGTTGTGTAAGGAATTATTGAATGGAACTGATGTTTTAATATGTACAGTTGTAGGTTTTCCTCTAGGTCAGAATTCACCATTAGCCAAAATATATGAAACTGTTTGTGCTGTAACTGATGGTGCTGATGAAATTGATATGGTGTTAAACATTGCAGATTTAAAAGCGAGAAATTCTAGCAAAATAATTAAGGAAATTAATGATGTAGTAAAAGCATCTGGTTATCGTACAGTTAAGGTTATTGTTGAAACTTGTTTATTGACTGAAGAAGATAAGGAATTTGCAATTAAAGTTGTTTCAATGACTAAAGCTGAATTTATTAAAACTTCGACTGGTTTTGGGGTTGCTGGTGCTTCAATTGATGATGTACGTAATTGAGATAAGTGAAGAACTCAACGTTTTTCTAGGATTCAAATTAAAGCTGCTGGTGGAATAAGAACCCACCATGAAGCGATTGATTTTATAAGAGCTGGAGCAAATCGGATTGGAACTTCAAAGGGAGTTGAAATAGTTTTAAATACTAAAGATGATCCAAACTTTTTTGATTCTAATAAGAACACTATTTTGAAGGATGTATTTAAAAATAATAAACAAATTGTTAAAGAAATACCAATTGGCAAAAGAGAAACTAAGAAATTGGTTAATAAAAATAATGCTAATACCAATCCAGATAATCTTGTTGATGTAAAAAAAGAAACAACAATTAATTTAAAGGAAATTGTAATTGAAAAAAAGAAAAAAAATAAAGGAATTGATCAATCTAATTTACTTAAATAATTGATTTATAATCTCAAGTAATTAGGTGTTTATCATCTAATTTTTTTCTACCAACTTTTGCAAAATTTTTATTATCAATATCTACTAAATCAGCTGTAAAATGAAGACTTAAACTAGTCAAATAAGTACCAATACCATAAAAGTCAATTGGAGTTTTAAGCTTTGAAAAATTACTTATGGTATCATAGTTATTATTACTAGAAACTACGATTTTAATATGTTTTCCATTATTTTTATCTAGATAATTTCTAACTAGTCTAACTAATTTGTCATTTACTCCATATAATTTGGTTGTTCTATTTTGCAATGATTTATCAATCATATTAATACTTGTATCTAATCTAACTCCTTTAATCTGATCAAAGTAAGGTGTTAATTTTTTTAATTCATTAATAACATCATTGTTAAAATCAATTAGAATTACTCCATCATACTCCTTAATTTTTTTATAAGCTAAAAAAGTCTTTACTATATCACCATTATATTGATGGATTAAGGCATGAGGCATACTACCAAAAACTTGCAGATTTTTATCCTTTATAAGTGCAATATGTGAATGATTAGAAAATTGTCTAATACCAGCAATATATGCACTATATCCATCATATGGATGCATGCGATAATCATCACTACGATCACTCATGAATACAATTTTTTCTGGTTTAACCAAAGAAAGAATTTTTCAACAATTTGTTGCAACCGAAGATCTTCTCGCCAAGATTCCATCAATTATGTTCTCTAGATGACAAAACTTTGAGTATTGACCAGTAATACTAAAAGCACATTGACCTTTTTTGATAATAGTTCCTTCCTTAGGATATTTGATTATTAGTTGTCTTAATGTTTTTTTAGGTAAAGAAATCCTTAAAATACTAAGAATTTCCTTAATTCCTGCCACCATGTATTCAATGTCATTGTTGGTTTTTCACTGTAAAGTTGAAATATGATAATTTTTATCATTATCTATTACTTCCTTAGTTTTTAAAAAATAATAAGTACTATAAAAGTTATTTTTAATTAATTTATGATTTAAAAATTTCTTATTCATTAATAAAACTCCACTAAATTTTTATTAAATGATAATCCATTATAAGCTAAGTAAGTAATCGATAAAATGACCATTATAATTGCTCCAATTGACCAAATATTTGTCATACTAATAAAGAATAAAATAGTAGAAACTAAGGAACCCAAAAAGTATGTAGAAGGACCAATTAACAATAACAATTGGATTTTATTTGGTTTAGATTCTCTTATTAGGTAAAGAATTTTTAAACCAAATACTAATCAATTATATATAACAACAGGAATAACAAGTGTACCAAATATGACGTCTTTATAATTAAAATAAACAATTGCTAAAATACTAATGAGTATTGCTAGAATATTTAACCCCATTTGAAGATAAAGTATTTTCTTAAAATTATTCTTAATAAAATCAAACACAAAAATATTATAACTTTATAGTTAGTTAGATATTAAATAATATGTTTATTATTACTAAAATATATATTACACATTAGTTAATATGCTAATTTTGAATTATTTGATTAATTTAAATATGAATTTATATCTAAATAAAGAATCTACCTTGTAATGCTTGTGGATTTTGATTATTATTACAGCTTCAACAACATAAATTTTTCTAATTATTAGGTATTTGAACAATATATTAATTGGTTAGATTTTAGGTTTTTTGATATAATATAAAAGTTATATCTTTTGATTTTCTATTAAATAATATATTATTTAATTTTTGAAGGGAGTTTATTATGCAAAAAACAACAATGGCAAAAAAAGAAATAATGGAAAAAAATAGAAAGTGATTAATTATTGATGCTACTGATTTAATTTTAGGTAAGTTATCAGTAAAAATTGCTGATATTTTAAGAGGAAAAAATAAGCCAATATGAACTCCTAATGTTGATTGTGGTGATCATGTAATTGTTATTAATGCAAACAAAATGATATTAACAGGTAACAAAATGGAAAATGAATTTTGATATTCACATTCTCACTACATGGGTGGATTAAGAAAAAGAAGTGGTGAAGAAATGCTTAACAAGTATTCTCAAGAATTACTAACAAATTCAGTGAGAAGAATGCTTCCAAAAAATAAATTATCAAGAAGAATTATTACTAAGTTACATGTTTATGATGGACCAATTCATAACCATGAAGCACAAAAACCAGAAGAAATTAAGTTAAGTTAATAAGGAGTAAAAATGGCAAACGTAGAGTACAAGGGATTAGGTAGAAGAAAAAGTTCAATTGCTAGAGTTATGTTAACACCAGGTAATGGAAAAATTTTGGTAAATAAAAGAGAACCAAAAGAATATTTTCCTAACTCATTAGTAATACAAGATTTTGAACAGCCATTAGTAGCAACTAATACTAAAACAGCATATGATGTACATGTAAAAGTAATTGGTGGTGGATTTAATGGTCAAGCAGGAGCAATTCGTTTAGGAATAGCAAGAGCTTTGATCCAAATTAATCCTGATTTTAAGACTACTTTAAAAAAAGCTGGTTTATTAACTCGTGATGCAAGAGTTAAAGAACGTAAGAAATTTGGTTTATATGGAGCAAGAAGAAGCCCACAATTTACAAAGAGATAGTTATTATTACCATTCCTTGTCCTTTTTTACTATATAATAATAATTGTGAAATCATTTTTAGTTTAAGAAAGGTTATTTAATGTTATTTAATAGTAAAAAAAATACATCATCAACAAACAATAAAAAAACTAATACAAAAAAGGAACCAACTAACATTTACTATGTTACCGCTAGAGAAGAAAAAGGTAAGAAGGTTGGTTGAGAAGTAAAACGAGGCGGTGCATCAAAGATTACTGCTTTATTAAAAACTAAGGAAGAAGCTTTGGATAAAGTTAGAGAATTAGCTAAGAATTCAGAAGCAACTGTTATGATTTATAAAGCAGATGGTACATTACAAGATACTTTAAAATTTGCTGGAAAATAATTTATCGATAATGATTAATAAATAAAAAAAGTAGGTATTCAAAACCTACTTTTTTCATATCAAAAATTTTTTTTAGTTGTTTAGATATTAACGATGGTGTTTCTTATCATGTTCATGGTGATTTTTGCACTCACATCCATTATGACAACATCCATCTTCTTCATCAATAGGATTACCAAACACATCTTCACCAAATTTCTTTTCATATTTACGTATTTTTGCAAATGTTTTCATTTCTTTAATTAATGTGGTGTAAGCTCATTTTATGTTTTCTTCATTTAAAGATAAACCTAATTCTTCTAGAAATTCTTTTACATCATCTAAAGTAAACATCTCTACCTCCTTAATACTTATTATATTCTTATTAAAGAATAAATGGAAATTATAATTAAAATGTTAAAATCCATAGGTATATATGACTAATTCAATTAAAAAATATTTAAATCCAGAAGAACAATTAAAGGAATTAACTGATGAAAAAAAATTAGTAATTGTTGATAATGATTCAAAAAAATTACTATTAGAATATTTGACTTCTTATGGTTATTTATCTTTAATTAAAAAAACTTCTCATCCTCTAATGTTTGATCACACAAAAGGTTTGAATAATAAGATATACAATTCTGAATTTACTTCAAACAACCTTCGTTATTTATTTGATATTGATAGAACTATTGCTTCAATTATTTATAAATACTTTAGAAACATTGAATTTTTATTAAATACTTCAATTCTAAAAACTATGGCTAAAAAACTTGATAGGTTAAATCATTGTCCTTATATAGCCACGTTATCAGAGCAACAATTTTATCAGATTTTTTCCTCAATGAATGATACTATAGCAAATGTTAAAAAGGATAAAAGTCAATTTGAAAACATTTTTTATGAATTATTTAAAAATTACAAACAAGATGATATAAATCTAAAAACAATTTCTGAAAATAATCGTGACAAAGAAAATCAGCAAGTTTTAGTTAAAATAAAAAATGGATGATTCAAAAAACAAATTGATAATTATGCTAAGAAAAATAAGGAAATTCGTTTCTATAGAAATTGAGAATATGTTGATTTATATTCAATTTTTGATACTTTAAATTTTCAACAATTAATTAGAATCTATAAGTATTTATCTAAATCCTTAGAAAATGAAGTTATACATAGTTGTACTAGTAAAATAGACAAGAAGAACAAATTAGTCTCAGAAGATTTTTTGTTGTTGGTCGAAATTCTTTCCAAAATAAGAAATTTGTTCAGTCATAATGGTTTTATATTAGGTTTTAAATATGAATTAAATTTAAATAAAAAGAAGGAAAAAGCATTTCATAACATTGTTAAGTTTTTTGATTTAGAAGTTAAAGATGAAATAATAAAACTTGGACACATTATTATCATCATTGAAAAAATGGTTGGAATTAATAATATGATAACCGATGAAATCTTTGATTTGATAAAAAATAAATTGAATAATAGAACAAAAAGAAGTGATAATATTTCACCCCTTTTATATCAAATAATTGAAGATTTTTCTGATTTAAAATTGCCTTCAGATATTAAAGATATTAAATAGTTATTTAGATACAAGTACTGATGCAAATTTTAAAATTTTACCATTAAATACATATCCTTTAGAAACTACTTTTACTACTTTATTTGTTGTAAATTCACTATTTTCAACTACATCAAATGCTGACATTCAATCAGCGTTAAATTCATCACCTGGTTTAATATCTATTTCATCAACTCCCATTATTGCTAGTACATCTTTAAACATATTAACAATCATGTTAAATCCTTGTAAATAGTTAGCAATAGCTGGATTATTTTGTGAAGATATAATAGTTTGTTCAAATAAATTTATAGGTTCAATAAACTTAAACAGTACATCTTCATAGATTTTATTCTTAGCTTCTTTTAATTCACTTTTTTTATTTTCTTCCAACTGTTGCAATTTTTCATCAATTAAACCTTGTGCTTCTTTTGATTTCATTTGTAATTTATTAATTAGTTGTTGCCTTTCATTTTCAAGAGCTAAGGTTAGATTAGCAATATTATCCTCTAGTTGTTTTTTTGTATTTAATCATTGTTGTTCCTTAGCTAGTCATTCTTGTTCAATATTTTTATCGTTATTTTGATCAGGATTTAAATTTGGGATTGGAGGTGGAGGAGGCATATTCAATTTTTTATCATGCATATTTTGATTATGTATTTGATTAGCCATGTTTAATTCATTTTTTAGATACTCTATTTCTTTTCTAAGATTATTATTAATTTGGTTTAAATGGTTAATTTCATTATTTAATTTATTTTGATTATTTTTGAAATTATTATTATCATTATTAACTTTATTTACATCATTTTCATAGCTTTGTAATTTTTTCTTTAAGTTTTCATTATTACTGCTAATTTGATTATTTTGATTCTTTAAATTATTATTTTCATTTTTTAATTTATTTAGTTCAATTTTTAGTTCATCCATTTCTTTTTTATTGATATTGTCTTGATTATGAATAGCATCATGTAATGATCTAGTATTATTTAACTCCTCATCAAGATTTAATTTAACTTTTTCAATCACTTGTGACTTCTGTTCAATTGGTTGAGTGGCAACAACATCATTATTACTAATATTTTCATAAGCATTAGAATAAGAAATAGTTGAAGCATCAACTTTAGGAATTTCAACTATTGAAATATATGATGATCTAGTTGATGTACTTCTAGTAGTTGATCCACTAGTTCTTCTTGTTGTAGTAGATCTAGTACTTTTACTTGTTGTGCTTGATCTTCTAGTTCTATTTGATGGGTTAATACTTTTAACTTTTGACATACTATTTAAACTCCTTTAATGCTAAATCATTATAATTTTGAATCTCAGGATTATTTCTCTTTGAAAATTTAGATAGTTCCTTTAGTTCATCCTTTGAATATTTTGGCATCATATATCTGATTTCACAAATTAAATCACCGCTTGAATTTTTGTTGCCAAATAAACTTTTTGTTCTTGACATATTTTCGCTTTTTATTCCATGGTTTGGAATGACAATTCTTTCATTCATCGCTGTATTAGCTTTTAGATCATGTTTAATTATTCCATAAGGAGTAGGTACATTAATTTCACCTCCAACTAATGCAGTAACTGGATCAACATAAACAATTGTGTATAAATCATTGCCTGAACGTTCAAAATATTTTGATTTTTTAACATTTACAACAATATATAAATCACCCTGTCTTCCATTTATTTCATTTCCTTTGTTAGGTACTTTTAAAGTTTCTCCATCTCTCACTCCTGCTGGAATTGTTGCTTTAACATTTACCTTATCAACAATGATTCCTTTACCATTACATGAAGTACATTTAGAAGTTGGAATTTTTCCTTTTCCATTACAACGATCACAAGGAAATTCCTCAACCATATTGCCAAAGAATGATCTTTGTTGATATCGTTTCATTCCTCTTCCTTTACAATCATCACATGTTTTTAAATCATTTGGAGAATTAGCACCTGTACCATTACATTTACTACAAGTATTTCTTCTTTCAAATGATATTTCTTCTTGTCCCCCATAAACTGAGGTTTTAAAGCTTATGGTTGTTCTAACATAAATATTTGGTTCATTTTGTTGATTCCTAGTTTTTTTGCTAGTCCTCGGTCCAGTTGAAAATGAAAAAGTTCCAAAGTCACCAAAGATTGAAGAAAATATATCATCTGCAAACATGTCTCCAGCATCACCAAAACCACCTTGACTAAATCCACCACCAAAAAATTGATTAAAGATATCAAAAGGATTTATATTCTCTGAACTGAATCCACTATTATTTAATCCAGCATGACCATATTGATCATATATCTTTCTTTTCTTTTCGTCGCTTAGTACCTCATAGGCTTCATTTATTTCCTTGAATTTTTCTGTTGCATCAGTTGACTTATTTCTATCAGGGTGATATTTCATAGCCAAAGTTCTAAATGCTTTTTTTATATCAACTAAACTAGCATTTTTTTTAATACCTAAAACTTCATAGTAATCTCTTTTAACTTCACTCATTTAGTACCTCCTATAACTTCCTGTTTTTGTATGAACTTTGAAAGATTTTTGTCTTCATAGATAAACGATTTACAGGATTAATGGTAAGAACTAAATCACCAATTGTAATTGGTAATTTATGACCACGACCAGGTACAATAAATTTTTTACGATAATTGTAGTTTTTAGGTATTTCTACATAAACAAAAATTCGCTCTTCTTCAATCCCATATCCATCACAGTTGTAGCATATCTCTCTTTCATCAATTCCAATTTTTCCAAACCCTCTACAAACCCCACATGTTTTATACCTATATAAAGGAAAAGCAGTTCTTATTCCATTACTCAAATCAGTTTTTTTAACATCTAAAACTCCAACAATATTTTTTCTTCGATTGAATTCTAATTTTTCATCAGATGATTGAGTTTTAACCTTGATTAATTCTCATATTGCATCATTAAATTTACTACTACTAATCAAATTGTCACATAGATCATCTATATAGTATTTGAAATCAACAATATCATTTGTAGCTTGGAATCTAAATTGTTTTCTAGCTTCTTTTGCATTTCCTGATTCATAGTCATAAAATGCTCTAACCTCTCTATCAGAAAGAATTTGATAAGCATTGGAAATTTTGTAAAATTTTTCTAAAGCATCTGGATTTTTATTTTTATCTGGATGATATTGTTTGGCTAACATTCGATATGCTTCATCAATGTCCTCTTGACTTGATTTAACATTGCAACCTAATATATCATATCAATTATCCTCAAGTATATCTTCTGATGTACAAAATTTTGTAGTTTCATTATATTCAGACATTATTCACTCTCCTTTATAAGATAATTGGCAACTTTATTTTTTATTATAATTTTTTTAATAATTTTTTTATTTTTTAATAATTCAATAACTTTTTCATCCTTTTCAATTAAATCACATAATTCATCATCATTTAAATCCTTTGCAACATCAAATCTTTTTTTAGGTTTACCATTGATTAAAAAACCAATGTTTACAACATCTTTTATAAGTAACTCTTCATTGTATGTAGGTCACTTTTGCAAACATACAGATTTATCTTGATCAAAAGTAGTTCATAACTCTTCACTTAGATGAGGAGCAAAACAACTTAAAACAACTAAAAAATTTTTTAGATATTGTTTTGCTACAACTTTTACTTTATATAGTTGATTAATAAAAATCATCATATCACTTATAGCAAGATTAAAAAAATTATTTTCAATATTATGAGTGACATTTTTAATGAATAAATTATAGTTAAATATTAATTCATCATCCTTTAATTCAGCTAGATCAATAATTTCTTTTTCTACTTCAATAAAATACCGATAAACTCTATCTAATCATTTTCTTACTCCATTTATTCCTTGATCACTTCAAGGCAAGGTAGCAGTTAACGGTCCCATAAATGCTTCATATAAGCGTAAAGAATCAGCTCCATATGCTTCAATAATTTCATCAGGATTTATGATATTACCTTTTGATTTTGACATTTTTTCTCCATTACTACCTAGAATCATTCCTTGATTAATTATTTTCTTAAAAGGTTCCTTGTTTGGAACTATACCTATATCATATAGAAAATGATGTCAAAATCGAGCATATAGTAAATGTAATACTGCATGTTCTTGACCACCAATGTAAATATCAACAGGTAATCATTTTTTAAATTTTTCAAATGCCTCTTTTGAATTTAAATCAATATAAGTACCATTATCATTCTTTAAAATATAAGCTAGATAATATCAACATGAACCAGCTCATTGAGGCATTGTATTTGAATCTCTATGGTATTTTTTATTTTTTATTTCAACCTCAATAAAATTTTGACTTTTACTCAATGGAGATTGTCCATCACTACCTGGTTTAAAATCATCAATTTCTGGTAAAAGAATAGGTAAATTTTCATCAATTATTATTTTATTATTTTCATCAAATAAAATTGGAAATGGTTCACCTCAATATCTTTGTCTTGAAAAAACTCAATCCTTTAATTTATAGAAAGTTTTATCTTCAAAATTAATTTTATTTGATTTAAAGTAGTCCTTAATTTTATTAATTGATTCTTCAATATTTAGTCCATTAATTAAATTACTATTAATGTGCTTTCCATCATGATTAAAAGGTAATTTATCACTATCAATTACTTTAATAACTTCTAAATTATATTTTTTAGCAAATTCATAATCTCTTTCATCGTGTGCAGGTACTCCCATTATTGCACCTGTACCAACATTTTCTAAGATATAATCACCTAGTCAAATAGGGATCTTTTTACCATTTATTGGATTAATTGCATAGTAACCAGTAAAAATACCATTTTTTTCATTGTCAATTGCTACTTTTCTGGCTGATTTAGCAAGATAAGAATCAACAAAATCTAGAATCTTTTTATCTTTTATATTTTTTTTAACAAAACTATGTTTAGGATTCAAACAAATAAAACTTACTCCATAAATAGTGTCTAATCTAGTTGTAAACACTTTGATTGATTCA
>CASGBP010000046.1 GCA_949299825.1 uncultured Mycoplasmataceae bacterium | reverse complement strand
CTAATCCACCACCAACGGCTGGTACTAATGATAATAATGGCATACAACTAACAATTCATCTTTTTTTAACCCCATTTGCTCTAAGGGCACCAAGAGATAAACGATTATCATTAATATACTTCTTGATTGTAAAAACAAAAATCATTCCAACTAATATTGCAATGAAAAAAATGATTGAATTACTAATTGCTATTTGTGAACTAACTAATTGAGGTAAAAAAGAAACTCTTAATGCATTCGGTGCTAAATAATTAGATTCATCATATATTGAATATGTTGAATTAATATTATTTGGTCAGGACATATATTTTTTAGAAAGTTCATTTATTTCATTTATATATTTATCTAATTCTTTTTCATTAACTTTAGCAATTATATAGGTTTCTAATGGAGCATTTCTAGCTGAATCGTATGTTAGTTCATAACCTGCCTTATTAGCATATAATAAAACCTCATCCTCAATATTTGGGGTTTGTCTTTCAAATGAATAAACTGGATACATAAAACTTGGTGAAATACCTTCACCAACAATTAGATACTCAATATTGTCAACCTTTATTTTGTATTTATCATCAATACCTTGTAAAAATGTTTCAATTTCAGATTGCGTAGCATATAAATTATCTTGTGTATTGTTGTTTGGTGTTACAAAATTAGTATAATCAATATCATAAATTGAATTTGGGTTTTGGTTTAAAGTAATACTATTCAATTCTTTTAATTCTTCTCTTTTATCTGATGGAAGAATTTCTTTATTTTGGTTTTTAATTACATAATTTGGAAGTACAGCAGTGTATGATGATAAATTATCAATTCTTCCAACAACAGGAGCTAGTCCACTAGCATCAAAATTGATTCTATACCCTTTAGAAACAGGTTTTACATAATTACTATCAGTACTATCTAATCATCTTTTCATTCACCCTGCTAATGTTGGATTAAGCAATTGAGTTTTTGGTCAATTTTTTGGATCATATCTTGAATCAGTATTATCAGTGATTGATAAATATTCTTTTGCTTGATTCAAAAATCTAGTACCTATTGATGCATCTGTTCATTTTGCCTTAGTTGCTAAAAAGGCAACTAATCTTCTTGCTTCAATATTAATTAACGCATCCTTTGATCAATCGGCATCCTCAATAAGCAAATCGAAATCAAATGTTTGAGTTAGAACATTTTCACCTTCATATATTACTGTTTGATCAATTTCATAATCATTATTAGATTGAATAATCTTATAAACATAACCAGATGAAGAATTAGTAAAATTAATTGAATTAAAATCCCTAAATGATTCCTCACCAATCAACTTAGCTAATTCTATTTTAAAATCAATTTCATTTTGAACTTTAGCCTCTTCACCAGATAACTCTTTATCCCCATTCTTATAGGTACTAGAATATAGTTCATTTATAACAATATTATTTAGATTACCTGCCTTGACTAATGTTTCGTATGAATTAGATAAATTAGTAGATAACATTACTAATGTGGAAAAAACACCAGATGAAACTGCAAGTAAGGAAAATAGCATAGTAAATGAAACTATGTTCTTAAAGGAGTAACGGAATAGAGACTTAATTACTTGTCACATAAACCATCCTTTTCTTTAACTCTTCCCTCATTAATAAACAAACATTAAATGGTTTTAAATCTAAAATAATACTTTGAATTCATCAACATGAAGATTAAGAAAATTGAATTTCGATGAATAAAATCCTTATGAATAGCTATAGTTTTCTGCTGACCAATTATTTTTTTAATCCTATTAAATGTAGGAGAAATCTTAAAAGTAATATCAGAACTTATAAAGCTATAATACATAACAAGTTTAGGCATCACAAAAAACAAACCAATCAAAACACTTAATAAAAAAAATAATAATTTATTAAAAATATTTAACTTATATCTCAATATGAAAAAAACTGTATTTTTAATATTAATGCAGATTAAAAAGAAACTAATTGCTGTAAGTACAAACGGGACTATAGTTGGTTCAAAAACAAAAAATAAAGATGAAATAAAAAAAGTATAGTTAAGACTTTTAGATATGGATGTTTTTGAAAAACTATTCAACAAAAGTTTAATATTCATATAAAATATATTATAGACAAATTGTCTATATATGTTAAAAAAGACAAAATTATTTTAAAATTAACTACTCCTATTTTAGGTTAAAATATATTCATGAAATTTAAAAAAAGAAGTAAATATAGAACTAGAATTTTCTTTTTATCTATTGTTTTTTTCATAAGTTTTTGTGCAACATCTTTCACACTATTTGTTGTTATTTTTTTATCTAATCAAGTATCATCTAATAATTATCTAACCTCAACTTTAACTAACGAACCTCATGAAGAAATTCAAAAAATTATAAAATCTAGGAGTCTTTCATTGTTTTTTGGAAAACAAAAAGGAGATTTTCAATTTGAAGGAACTTATGGTACATCCTGAGTTATACCAAATAGTGTAAGGGAATCAGATAATTTGATAAGTTGTTATTTGACCACAAATATTCATGTTATTGCAAAACAAGTTAATATTGATGAAAATAATCAATATTCTTGAAACAATAATTTTGATTCTTTATTCATAAGTTTCTTCAATGGCAAAGATTACACAAATCAAGTTGGTAGTTCATTAAGTGATAGACAATTTATAGATAAAAATGATATTAATGTTGTTTATACTGCAACTTCTTCTATTGAGGATGAATCTTATAAAATAAATACTACACCTAATTCCTATAAGACAGGACCTTTTTTTGAAAAAAATGGATCAACGTATATTAAAAACAGATATATTGATTTTGCTATTTTAAAGGTGCAAATAAACATTGAAAAAAATTCTATTTTTTATGAATGATTGAAAAAAATTCAAGAAATTGATAATGGATCACATCCTTCATTAAAAGTAGATTTTTTAAAAAAGAGTGAACAAGATAGTTTATTGACAGCCAATAATATCTACGTTGGGGGTTTTCCTATAATAAATAATAAAGTTAGTTGAACATCAATTGATTTTAATCAAAGTAAAAATGGAGTCTATCAAATTACTACTCAATATAATTACATGCCTAGTCAATTTTTAAATCAATCAGTTGGTATAACTTTAGGTGAAAAATTGTATAAAAGCATTTCTAATCAAATTATGTTACCATATGCAAATATGGGTTCTGGTTCAAGTGGTTCTATGGTACTAGCAAAAATTAATAATTCATATAAAATCATTGGCATTTGATGAGGAGTTTATGTTAAAGAAAATAGTCATACTACTGTTGGAAGTACTGAAATGTTTTTTTCAATCTCAAATAATAATATAGGAGAATATCCAAATGGATGAAAGGAATATAATTTATTAGATGAAATTACCCAAATCATTAGTAGATAATTTAGTTTTATTTTCTAATAATCAAAAACAATATATTCCTTTTAATATAGAAAAACTATTTTACAAATTATCTTGTGTTACTTTTGAAATAACAAAAACAAAAAAAATAAAACCTTTCTCTGTTTCTCTTGTTTCAAAAAATGAAATAAAAAAAATAAATAAGAAATTTAGAAATATCAATAAGATAACAGATGTAATTTCTTTTTCTTTTAAAGATAATAAAATGGATACGTTTATGTTAGGAGAAATGTATATATGTGTTAGTAAGGCTTATTCTCAAGCTAAAAAATATAATCATTCTTTTGAAAGAGAAATTTCTTTTTTGTTTGTTCATGGATTGTTGCACATTTTAGGATATAATCATATTGAAAAAAAAGATGAAGAAATAATGTTTAAATTTCAAAAAAAAATTTTAAATAAAGTTGGATTAGAAAAATTGGATTAAATAAACATGAGTGGAAAAATTTCTAAAAAATATTGATATAGAAAATTTTATTATGCTTTTAAGGGTATTTTTTCATCATTACGTGAAGAAAAATCAATGATTGTTCATGTTATTATTTCATTATTAGTAATTGTTTTCTCATTTGGTATAAAAATTAGTATTTCATCCTGACCAATAATTGTTCTTGTAATTGGTTTAGTTATATCTCTTGAATTAATTAATACTGCAATTGAAAATTTGGTTGATATGGTTTCATTTAAATATAATATCAATGCAAGAAAAGTAAAAGATATATCTGCTGCTGCGACCTTAATCGTTTCAATTGTTGCAATTACCATTGCTCTTTTAATTTTTGTACCAAGAATTATGGAGATTGTAAGATATGGCTACTAAGCATAGTATTATTGCTTTGCTTGGAAAACCAAATGTTGGTAAATCAACAATCTTTAATTCCTTACAAAAAAATGATTATGCAATAACCTCTCCAAAACCTCAAACTACTAGAAATATTATTACAACATTTCTAGAATTTAATAAAGAAAAAAGTGCAATTCTATTAGACACGCCAGGTTTTCATTTACCAAATAATAAATTAGATAATTTTTTAAATCAGGAAATCAAAGAGACTTTAAAACTAATTAATATTGGATGTTTTGTTTTTGATATATCAAGATCTTTTGATAAGGAGGATGAAAAAATATTAAATGATCTCTTTAAATTTAATCCAGAAATTAAAATACTTATTATAAACAAGGTTGATAAGATTAAAAATAATAATGACTTGCCAACGATTAGATCAAAATATAAATTTGATGAAGAAATCGAACTATCAGCTATTAATAATTACAATATTGATGTATTGTATTCAATTTTTGAAAAATATACAACAAATGAAGAAATAGATATTTCATTATTTAAAACTATGAATGATGAATTTATTGCAGGTGAATTAGTAAGACAATCATGTATCAATTTTTTAAAAAAAGAATTGCCATATGCAATTGCAGCAAATGTTGTAAATTATAACTATAATAAAGAGAAAAATCTATTAAATATTGATATCGAGTTATTAGTTGAAAAAGAAAGTCAAAAACCAATAGTTATAGGTAAAAGAGGAAAGATGATTAAAAAAATAGGAATTGATGCAAGAATGAAATTGCTGGAAATATATGATTGTAAAATAAATTTAAATCTCTTTGTTAAAGTCAAGCAAGATTGAAGAAACGATGAATATGTAATTAAAGATTTAGGATATAAATAAATGATAATTACTAGAGGCTATCTAATTAGTAAAAAGGATTATGATCTTTTTGATGAAATCATCATTTTGTTAAATGAACATGGATTATTCTTTAAATGCTTTTGTCAAGGAACTAGAAAAATTAGTTCAAAAAATGGCAGAAATTTAAATTATGGCGACTTCCTAGAATTTGAATTTTTTTATAGTAAAAACAATCTAAGTAGATTAAAAAAAGTTAATACAATTTCTCATATCAATGAAATTTATAAAGATAAATGATCATTAATACTTATAAATGAAATATATTCAAAAATTAATATATCTAATAAAAAAATCTTTGTTTTTTACCAAAAAATATTAATGTTAATTTTAGAAAATTTTAATGATTATCTTATAATGGTGTTAATATGTTTAAAAATTTCTAAATTTTTAAATTTGCCAATTAATTTAACAGATCCCAATAAAAATAATTTTTTTCTTTTCATTGACTATAACAAGAATGGTAATAAATCAAAGAGAAAAATTACTAATCTTGGTGAAATTATAGAAATAGTAAGTAAGATTTATAGAACTGATGACATATCGAGTATTAATCTTAATAATATAAATATAAATGATATTAAATACATAGTTAAAAAACTCATATTTTATTTAAATGATAAAACTGATTTATTTATTGAAACATTAAAATGAATTTAATATATTACTGATTGGTGATATAATAAAAATATGAGTTATGAATTGATTAATATTTTTAAACATTTATCTAGCAAAACAAAATTAGAAATTATTCTCCATTTATACACTTGTAAATGTAGTAAAAATGTCAATAGTATTTGTGATTGTTTAAAACAAAAACAACCAAATATTTCAAAACATCTAATGCAACTTAAAACAGATAAGATAATCTCATTTGATAAGAATGGTGTTCATCATCATATGAAACTAAATGATGAATTCGTTAAAGTTTATTCTGAACTCTTAAAATACATTGTCAAAAAATATAAAAATAAAAATTATTTATGTCAATGTGATTGTTGTAAAAAAGGAGATAATAATGGTTAGAAGATTTGATATTAATATAACTTGTGCTTCTTGCGCTAATAAGATTGAAAAAATATTAAAACAAAATAAGGATTTAAAGTTCTCAATTAATGTTTTAGAAAAAATGTTAATTGTTGAGACAGATGAATCAAATTATGACGACGAAAAAATAATTTCATTAGTTGCACAGGCTGGATTTAAGGCTGAATTAATCTAAGTAATATTATGAAAAAATTTTTAATAAATATATGAAATCTACAAAATAATTTGAAATTTAAACTTACTTTTGAAGGTATTGTATGTTTAATGTTTTTTGTCTTTATGATAATTGATTTAGTAGCAAATTTTTCAAATAAAATGATCATGTATAATCATGGTGCATTAAGCATTGTGATGTTTGCTTTAGCAACATTATTAATATTCTGATTGGAATTCAAATATTTTTATCTGTACAAGCAATTAAAAACTTTTAATTTATCAATGGATTTACTTATTGCAATTGCTACCCATTTAACTTATCTTTTTTCAATTATTATTTCTCTCATTAAAATTATTACAACTTCCTCAATTAATACTTTAAATATGGAATTTTGAGAAGTAGGATATTCTTTATCTTTTTTTATTGGAATTGGTTATTTAGTTGAAAATAATTTAAAACAAAAATCTTCATTAGGAATAAAAGATTTATTAAAATTGCAAAATAAAAATTCATTATTGAAAACTAAAGATGGATTTAAAGAAATTAAATCTAGTCAATTGAAAATAGGAGATGTAGTAAAAATTATTAAAGGTCAATCGATTCCAACTGATGGAAAATTAATAAGTAAAAGTGCTTATTTAGATTGTTCATCATTATTTGGTGAATCTGAACCAAGAATGATAAAGCAAAATGATTATGTGGTTGCTGGTGCTATTGTAACAGATAATCATATTACTTATAAAGTAACTAAAACTATGGAAAATTCTACCCTTGCTAAAATCATTAAACAACTTGAAGGGATTTTAAAAAATAAAGCAAAAGTAGAAAGAATATCAGAAAAAATTGTTAAATATTTTTTACCATCAGTAATAATATTGTCAGTAATTACTTTTATTCTTTGAATGATCTTAACATTTAACAATATCAAATTACCAATTGAATTACCGTGGCAAGAATATAACTATGATACTACAATATCAAAAATACAATTAGCAATTTTTAATGCAGCAGGTGTGTTAGTTATTGCCTGTCCTTGTGCTTTTGGTATCGCTACACCAGCTGCTATTTATTCTTCATCCTTTATTGCTTCTAAACACAAAATTTTATTTGCTAGTGCAGAAGCCTATGAAAAATTAAACAAAATAAAATATGTTGCATTTGATAAAACTGGAACTCTAACCTATGGAAAACCAAAAGTAATTAAGGAAATTGGTGATAATTCATATGACAATATAATATTTGAAATGGTCAAACACTCTACTCACCCTTTATCATTAGCAATAAAAAAATATTTATCAAAAAAACAAAACAATGCTCTTAATTTAAAAGAAATAAAAGAAACTGCAGGTGTTGGTATACATGCAAAATATAACAAAAATGAATTTTTTCTTGGATCTATTAATTATTCTAAAATAAATAAATTTACTTGAAAAGTTAAAATAAATGATGATGAATTAGGTTCTTTTGTTGTTTTTGCTATTAATAAAAAGGTAGTTAAGTATTATCAAATTAAAGATGAAATTAAAAATGATTCCTTGAAAATTATTAACAAATTTAAAAAGCTTAATATTGAACCAATAATTCTTTCTGGAGATCTTGAAAAAAATGTTGAGAATGTAGCTAAAAAATTAAATATTGAAAATTATTATGCTAATTTATTGCCTGATCAAAAAGCAAATATCATTTTAGAATATAAAAAGAAAGGAAATATTCTTTTCGTAGGAGATGGAATTAATGATTTATTAGCAATAAAAAGTGCTAATGTTGGTATAGCTTTTTCGAGTGGAAGTGAAATAACTAATTCATTAGCAGATATCTCATTGCTAGAAAATGATTTATCGCTTGTGTATAAAACATTCATTCTTTCAAAGAGAACAATTCAAGCTATAAAAATTAATTTTGTTTGGGCAGGAATTTTTAATTTAACGTGTGTCCCATTGACTATGATTGGGATGATACCCATATGATTAGGGGTTATTTTAATGACATCATCTACTATTTTTTTATTAATAAATACACTTATATATAAGTATAAAAATGATAAATTTTTATTAAAAAAAATATAGTTACTTATAAAAGGTATATAATTGTTTTGAATATGAAAAATATCTTAACATATTGTGCATATGAGATAAAAAATAGATTATTTTCTTCCAAGAAAAAAATTATTAAATTTATTGCAATTTGTTTAGTTCCTTTTTTATATGGTTTTATTTGTATCTGAGCTTTTTGAAATCCAGTTCCAAATATTGGTGAAGTTCCAATGGCAATTGTAGATAATTCAAAAAGAATTGATCTTGCAGTAGGTTTTAATAATGAAAATGGAACAAATAAAGTCGTTGTTGGTCAAGTTGCTGAATTAAACAACGGAGTTCCAGTTAGTATCATTAACCCTATAGATAGTACAAAACCTATTCAATTATCAAGTTGTTTATCATATAAACAAAATTATTCATTTGTTGAAGCATTCATATATGGATGACACGATAGTATATTACCTGACCCATTAATAAAACAAAATACTAATGGTACATATACTATTAATATTTCAGATGTTTCACCATTAAAGAATGTTAGTTATTTTAATGATAAAACAAAAATAAAGGCAAATGATATTGCTACATATAATCCTAATTTGACTAATCCAATAACTAGAGAACAAGGAGCTTGAGATGTTACAAATGAAGATTATTGAATGCAAATCCAAATTCCTACTGAGTTTAATTATGTTTTTTCAAACTTATTGACCAATTTATATATTAATAATACAACCAATAATTCGACTTCATCACTACAGTTAATTATAGAATCGTTGCAACCATTAAAAGAAGAACCAATTAATATATGAACTACCTTTAAGAAAAATTTTCTTTTTGGTCAATTCATGAAAGTGTTTCAAGAATTTAAAAGTTCTTTATATATTGATTTTTTTCCTCAATTGTTATTACAACTAATGATGAACATAATTACAGAATCTATTCAAGATGCTACAAGTTCGTTTCATAAAAGCATAACATTTATACCTACTAATGATATGAACATAACACTAAATAATGTAGCTTACCATATTGGAAGTAAAGGGGAAGCAAATAGTATATTTAATGGATCGATTAACCTAAAAGCAGGAAATGAATATATCTTTAGAAATGATGAAATTATTCAGGCAATAAGTAATGCTATTAGTGCTGATGAAAATATTAGTGAAGTTGATAAAAATAAATTAATAAACACTGCAAGTTATGAAGGAAATACTACCACATTAAATGATAGTAATAATGATTGAATAATTTCTAAAAATACTTCATTTGTTGATCTTACTGTTTTATTAACCAAACCCGTTTTAGAAGGACTTTCTAACACTGGTACATCATCATCAAAAAATATCAATAATGAAGATTATGCAATATCAACAACTTTTTTTAAAGATTATCTAACAAATAAAATGTTCTGAACTTCTTTATATGAAAAAGATAAAAATGTTTTACCGACAAAACCCATACATTCAATTTTTGATAATTTGATAGGAAACCTAATTGAAAATGCACCTACAAGTGATAATTCCATTCTCTTTAGTAATAACACCAACAATATTGGAATAAATAATATTCCTTTATCAAATGAAATAGTAGTTGCAACAAGTGAAGAATGATCAATCTATATAAAGAAATATGAGCATAATATTTTTTATTTAATAACCGAAATTTTAAAAGCTAATAAAAATTACTATGCAAATGCCCCTCCATCTTTAACTGGAATTGTTACTTCGGGTGTAATCGGGGAACAATTTAGTGAATATGGTGTCGGACTAGGTCAATTCTTTTTATTTATTGGTATTTGAGTTGGTATTCTAATGCAAACTTTTATGCTTGATAGAAAGAGACGAGGACCATCAAAGTTTGCCAATAATTTTTATAAAGATAAAAAAAAAGTTACTAGATTTAATAGACTGAAAGAATCTTTAAGTTGATATTATTCAAAGACCTTAGTAATGCTATTCTTATCCTTTATTCAAGTTACAATTTTAACATTAACTGTTGCTTGTTTAGGTTGATATAAAATTGGCCCTCCATTTGGATTAGTATATTTACAATTATTGTTTTCAGCTGTCGTCTTTACTCTGTTTATTCAATCCTTATGATTTCTTTTTAGAGATGATGTAATTGGTAAATTTATAGTAATTTTATTCCTAATAATTAACCTATCATCTGGGTGAGGAACATTCCCTCCAATGATGCAATTTGGTTTCTTTAGAGTAATAAGTTACATTGCTCCATTCACCTATCAAATAAAGAATCTTGGAGCAATAATTTATGGTATAGCTGTTGTTGGTTCTAATTCTCTAGATAATTTATTTATTTTACAAAATATTGGTATTTCTCTAATCTTTGTAATTGTTGCAATTTGTTTATCTATCATCGGTTCATTAAAACTAACTAAAATGCAATTTTATGGATCATTCAATCAGATTAAATTAGCAAAAGTTATACAGATTCTTCAACAATTTTTAATAGACAATCCTCAATATGACTATCACTTAAACTTTGATAAAGTAGTTGTTAGGAAAAAATCAATTTGAGCTAAGTTGCATTTAGCCAAATTGCTAAATAAATCAGATGAAATTATTGGAATAAATTGAGATGAATTACCTCAGGAATATGATCAATTCTTGTGTGATAATGTTAATAAATTTTATCCATATGAACAAAAATTTAAATGATTTATTAAAAAATATGAAAATTGACAAGAATTAGAAATGGAAGATGCGAAAATATAGAAAAAAAGGTATTCATAAGAATACCTTTTTCTAAAATGAAATATAAAGTGCAAAGCTAATATTAATATATCATATTAAAATTGTTAATGCATTAAAGTACTCTTGGTTTCTTGGCTAAGAGTATTTTTATTGTTTTTGTATTAACCTAACAAATTAAAATTACTTTTTACTACAATTAGATCTATTGATGATTTATATAAAAAAAATACATTATTAATTATTGGCTAATTTACTATATCAATAAAAAAAGCACCTCATTGAGGTGCATACTTTTACGTTCAAGTCTATTCCAAATTAAGCTAAAGAAATAGTTCCTAGAGCGTTTAATACTAACACAATTCCACAAATCAAATTTAAGAAAGGGATTATTCCCAATAAAACCACTATTTGTTCTTTACCTGTTGGTTTTAGTGCAAGCAAGTAATAAATAGCTGCAATAATATTTATAAATGGAATTACTGTTAATATTGATCATAACAATTTATTATCCATAATAACTCCTCTATACAAAAGTAATTATATCATTAAGTTCGATTAGATAAATATTATAATATTTCAATATCAGTTTTCACTTCTAATTATCTAAATTTTTTGTAAATTTAAAAAATGCATATATAAATAAAAATATGGAAAAGAAAAAGAAATTAATTATCTTTGGATCAATATTGTTGGCAACATTAGCAATAGGTGCAGGTGGGGCAGCTGCAGCTATAATCATTACAAAAAATAATGCAGAAAAAGATAAAACAATTATTGCAAGTAATAAAAATCCAACCCTAAAACAAACTATTTTTACATTAGAACAATTTAATTTAGCAAATGAGGATATAGCTAATTTAAATAATATTATTAACAAGGAGTGAATTTATAAAAATAGTTCAACACTATTTGATAATTATGAATATTTAGATATAGCAAACATTGGAAATATTGATATTACTAACGTTACATCAAGCATTATTAGTGTTACTTTTAAAATAGAAAATAATGTATATGAAATCAAATTAGTTAAGAGTATTGATAGTGAATATGGTGAGATAAATGATTTAATTAAAGAATCACAAACTGATTACATAAATAGGTTTAATAATTTTAAAACTGAAATTACTAATGAAAATATTGAACGTCAAATAAATCAAAATGAATATGAAACTGATTTATTAACAAAATATGAATCTAAGGGTTTTAAATATCCTAGTTGAGATTATAATTACGAATCATCTGATAATAGATACCTTGACTTTGGTGATGGTACAAAATTAGATATGATGAATGAAGTTTATAATGAAAGGGTAACTTATGTTGATGATCTTGGTCAAAAAATAACTACTAATTATTCAAATCCTAATTTTATTCGAAATCAAATAAAAAATAACTCATTAAAAAAGCACCCTGCAGCAAAATTAATTCATAAGTATAATCCACTTGATAATGAAAAAGCTATTGAAAAATCATTTAGCATATCTTCAGCTATCGCAGGACTTACTTCTTTAGGAATATTTGTTCCCGCCGGTGAAATTGCAACTTTAAAGTTAAGTAATCAAACCTATGAATTAATGATGAAACAAAATGTAAATAATCTTGAAATTGTAATAAATTCAAGTTATTGGGATAATAAGGCTCCTGGAGATACAGGACAAATATCAAATAGATATCCATTTATTCAAACAATTTTTAGAATAAATTTATCTGATTTAGAATACAATCAATCAAATGGTCTATATGAGTATAAATTTGGGTCTCCCTTTGGTGGGTCTGTATCAATAAATATAAATACCAAATTAAAATCCTCAAGTTACAATGATGTCTATAAATCATATGATAGTTATGATTTTTCTATTACAGGTGGTCTAAGGACATTAAGTTATTACCATGGTGTCACTACAATAGATGATTGAAATAATCAAATTTATTTAATCAAAAATAAGAAAATAACATCGCCAAATTTTGCTTTAGATTTTGCTTATGGTTCTTCAGATATTCCCTTCACTGATGAATTTGAAATTGCAGGTGTTCAAATTGATAATATTCCATACCTTGATGGCATCATGCAAAAATGAAGTGATTTTTTATTCATAAGTGAATATTTTGCCTCACGAGATATAAATGAAAATGTTACTAAAATTAGTTTTAGATTCAATGATGATATATGAGGTGGGGCTGGAGCATGAGGAGGAGGAAACATTCTATATTCGCCTTTATCATGAGCAGCAAATTCTTTTCTTTCAACTGGTGAATGAACAATTACTAATAACTGAGGAACTTTTCATGAAATAAATCATAATTTTCAACAAAATGCTGCTTTATGAATTAGAAATAGTCACGGTGAAGCTAACCAAGTAACTATGGCAAATTTTTCTTTACTTAGTGATGTTGGAAGATGAAGAAATCCATATAATGTTTCATCTGAATATACCTATGATTATATAAATACTGATAATAACAATTATGAACAATATGGATCAAATAGTTGAGTTAGAATGAATAATTTATATAGTACATTTAAGAGTATTAGAAATAAAAATTATAACTTAGGAAATGAAGGCGAATATGAAATCTATAACATTATTTTAAATATGGTTGGTCCATACAATTATTTAAACTATGTTAGAAATGATATTGCTAAGGATAATGGAGTAGATTCACAAGGAGATAGTAAGGAGGGTGGTTTTTATGAAATATTGGAACTATCTGATTATTTTAAGCTAGATTTTTGACCAGCACTAAAAAACTATAGATCTATTTGATATGATGATTTACCTGCATGAAATAGCGATCATAGATGACCAGAAAGTTATGAAAAAGCTACTAAATATCAAAAGACAGAAATTGATAGATTAAGTTCTTCATATAAATCATTTGATTTTATTGCTAATTTATATGCTTCAGGAATTTATATGTATGAAAATGATACACGCAGATATGTTTATACTGGTGACAGTCAACCTGTTTATTCGATTCCGGCTGGACAATCATATACATTTGATTTTGAAAAAGGAATAAGTTGATTAGAAAATAATAAAAATTATCAATTTTCATGATCAAAACTTGAATTTGAGCCAACATCAAAACTTGGCGCAAATCTTACCATCTCTGAAGATGGTAAAAAATTAACCTATACACCTACTAATATTGGCGTTGATCAAGTTGATGAATTTGATGTCGCAATAATTCCAGATAATTTTAAAGGAAAACCATCTAATTATGTTGACAAATATAAATGAAAAATTAAAGTAAAACAAATAGCTAATGCTCCTTTAATCTCAATATATGATACAAATAATGAAATTTGATCTAATCAATCAAAAAATCCAATACCATTACGAAATGTTGTTCAATATATGAAAGATAATCAACAAGATATTATTTATAAAAATGTTGGTAATTTAGAAGCTGGATTTATGGCTCCAGAAATATTATTTGATAAAGGTGATAATTATGGAGCAAAAGTTGAATTTAATTTTGTTGCCCCTGAAACAGGAAAATACACTTTTAAAACTCAAATTGGTTCAAGAGGTCTAATTTATGATGATACTGATTTAACTAATGTAATTTTTGAATACAATTGAGATTATCCTAGTAGGAATACTATATATACTATTAATAAAGAATATGACTTAAAAAAAGGTGATACTATTCCTTTTACTGCTTTTGTAAATTATGGTTATAACTATCAAAATTGAGGTGGTAATTGAGATATGAGTGGAATTTATGCATTACCTAAGTTTAAATTTATCCCAATGTTAAATGGAACTGAAATAAGTTTAATTGATAATGTTTATGATCCAAATGCAGCAAAATTAATTAGTGATCCAACTGAATTTATTAACAACAAAAAATATCACTATAAAAAAAGAAACATTGATTATAACTACTTTCAAAATTCTATTCTTGGTCTAAACGTCTCTAGAACTCAACAAAAAATAAGTATTGATAAATACAAATTTAAGGCAATTAATCCTTCAACTGTAAATGCTGAATTTATGAAAGAAGCAGATGAAAAATATTATGAAACCTGAAATGCTACTAATACAGAAAAAATAAAAACTGTTGAATTTGATGTTGAATTTAATGAAGCAGTTAATATTGGAAGTATTTCATTTACCCATAGAACACAAAATCATCCAGATGCAAGACCAACCACCATTAAGATATTAGATGAAAATAATAATGTATTATATGATGGAGAATATGGAGCAACTTTTAATGATAGGTCATTGAGAGTTTCAAATTTAAATTTAGATAAAAATTATACTGTTAATAAATTGAAATTTATCTGTAGTAATACAATTCCATCAAAAATTTCAAACAATGGAAATATCGGAATTATTTTTGATGCAATTAACTTTAACTATGACAAAGTAGTAACAATTAATAAAACTTTTTCTTTTGCTGATAACAAATTTAGTTTATATGGAGATTGAAAGTTTATTTCAAATGAAGACAATGAAAATTTTTCTAATGTAAATAATAAAAGTATTAAATCAAGTTCATCTGGTGATATGTTGGTGTTTGATTTATATGGTTCAGGTTTTGATATAGTGGGACAGCAAAATATTAATAATAGTAATTTTGATTTATATATAAATGATAGTTTAATTACTAATATTAATACAAATACTAATTCAAGAAATGATAATGCAATTTTATATAGTTACACTAATGAAGAGCCAACATGAATGAGGATTAAAATTGTAAATAAATCAAATAATAATTTATACCTAAATTATCTTCAAACCTTTGGAGAAAAAGTATATTTAAAAGAATTCATTGAGTAAAGTTAAACTAATAAATTTTGTAATTTTAAAAAATTAGTTATTGCATCAATTAAAATATCATATACTTGTTCAAAATTATTTGTATATCAAGGATCTGGAACATATTCATATCCTTTTGTACCAAAGTAAGTTATTTTCTTAACATATTTATCCTTGCAATCAAAGAAACTATTTATAAGTTTTAAATTTTGATCATCCATAACAAAAATACAATCGGCCTTGTCAAATAATTCTTGAGTAATTGGTTTAGATTTAAATTTCTTATTATACTGAATATTGTGTCTTCTTAATGTATTTTGTGTGCCAAAATGTGCTTGCTCACCTTCGTGTTCATCATGTAATCCTGCACTATTAACTTCTATATTTTTAATATTGTACTTCTTGCATACATCAATCATCAAATGCTCAGCCATTGGCGAACGACAAATATTACCTAGACAAACAAAAAGAATATTCATTAATTTTTACCTCAATTATAAACATATTTAAGTGTTTTTGGACATTTGGCAGTTAAGATAATTGGATTGTTGTTTCTAATAACAATAGTGTCTTCAATCCTAACTCCACCAACTCCCTTCTTATATATGCCAGGTTCTATTGTGATTACATTATTATTTTCAAATATCTTATTATTACTCATATTAACATTTGGCAGTTCATGAACCTCTAATCCTACTCCATGTCCGGTACCATGACCAAATAAACCTCTATATTTGGTAGAATCAATTATTGTTCTACATACATTATCAAGATCAACTCCATTTATTTTATTTTTCGCAGCTTGGATTCCGGTTGTTTGAGCTTTATAAACTAATTTATAAATATCTATTAATTCAGGAGTATTACATGTTTTTCCTAGTACAAATGTCCTAGTCATATCAGAAGCATACCCATTATAATAACAACCTAAATCAACTGTAATCATATCTCCTTCCTTAATAACATAATCACTAGGTTTATGATGAGGATTAGCACCATTGATTCCAGCGGCAACAATTGGATCAAAGGAATTTTTCTCTCCTCCTAAGGAAATGATTTTTACAGAAATTAATTTTGCAACTTCTATCTCAGTCATTCCTGGTTTTATAACCTTTCATAACCATTTAACTGTATCAACAATAATATTAGCTGCAATTTGTAAATCGTTTAACTCCTTATTATTTTTGATTGTTCTTAAGTTTCTTGAAATGAAACTCTCAATATTGCTTTCTGGTCAAACTTTTTTAATTAATTTATATTCACTTAGATTTGTGTATTCTTCTTCAATTAACACTTTTGAAATATTTAATTTTTCTTTTGCTAATTTTAATAGACTAATTAAGTCGTGATTTTTTTCACTTGAAATGCTTCATACTTCAATATTTGATTTTTTTATTTTTTTCTTAGCTGCTAAGAAATATCTTGAATCAGTTATAAAAATAGCCTTTGATTTGCTTATTAGTAAAAAACCAAATGAACTATTAAAATTTAAAAATCAACGTCTATTATATGAATTATGCAATAACATTCCATCACATTTGTTTTGCTTTAAAAAATGTAAAATTATTTTATTCATATTACTACTTTCTACTCAATAGTTGATATATCAATAACATATCTAAAATCACCATTACCACTAGTTAATTTTTCATATACATCATCTATTTGGTTTGCATTAATAATTTCAATTTCTGGAAAAATTTTATGTTTAAGAGAAAAATCTAACATTTCCTGTGTTAAGTTTAGTCCTCCAATTATTGATCCATATATCTTTCGGTGTTGAAGAAATATTAAACTTGCTGGATTCATACTTCAATTTGCATCTGCAGGAGGTAAACCTAATAATGCCAATTCTCCACCAGGATTTAATAATTTTACATAATCATCTACATTATAATTTGTAGGAATAGTAGAGATTATTAAATCAAATTTCTCATCCACTTCATCAAGAGATGCATATAATTTTTTTGCACCCATTGAAAGAGCAATATTTCTTTTTTTATCATTTCTTGCAATTACATAAACATTAGCACCCATATGTTTTGCATATTTTAATGCCATCACTCCTAAACCACCAAAACCTGCAATAGCCACCTTTTGACCTTTTTTAACATTTGAAAAAACTAATGGACTATATGTGGTGATTCCACAACATAATAATGGAGCAACATATTCTAATGGAGCATTCTTAGGTACCTTTATTGCAAAATTTTCATTAACAACAATGTGTTTTGAATATCCACCATAAGTTATTTGATTGTCATTGAAATAATCGATTGAGTTATATGTAAATACACATTGGCTACATGATTGTTGATAATCATTCATGCATTCTGAACATTGCATACAACTATTAACCATGCAACCAACACCAGCATTATCGCCAACCTTAAAACGTTTTACCTTACTTCCTATAGCAATCACCACTCCAGCAATTTCATGGCCTGGTACAATTGGATAAGTTGCAGGTTTTCATTCACTATAAGCACTATGGATATCACTATGACAAATACCAGTATATTTTATTTCAATTAATATATCATCTTCCTTTAATGCTCTTCTTTCAAGATCAATAGTTTCAAACTTACCATCCTTACTAAAAAGGGCTCTTGCTCTAGTCTTAAATCCTTCCATAATGTATCTCCTAATTATTGTTTACAATTATTATAATTTAAAAATCTAATTTAACTATCATCTCATACAATCTTTGTCACTTAAATAATTCACTATTTTACTAGTAGTTGGACCTGTATTAACTTCTTCTTGATGAGCAAACAATAAAACACTTCGGTTATTTTCAGTTGAATAAGAATTATTAACAATTTTATTATTTATTTTTACTGTTGCATAGGTTGATCATAAGCTTGTATAATACATTTTATTTGCTTTAATCTTACCAATATTATCTCCTCAGTTTATTTCTGCACTAGTTACAATTGAAGAAGTTTTATTTTTTATGTCTGATAAGTCAAATAAATTATTACCAAAATTACTTCCACTAGTTCTCTTATATCTTATGGTTAATTCAACAATATCATTATCCTTTACTAAATATCCATCTAATCCTTCTTTTATTGTAGAAATTGGTATGTTATAACCAAAATTTGTTATATCTTTTGTAGCTATTCCAAAAACTTTAAATGTTATATCATTGTAGGAATCGTTTTTTAATAATTGATAATAGACATTTTCAAATCCATTATTTATAAATTCACTTCTCATATATGCATTAATAATTAATGCAAATGATTTTAAAACTCCATAATTATTAATTGCATCATCAAATTTATAACTTTGAGCAAAATATCCTGCTTTATATGTTCCTACCTTTTGAATATCTGAAATTAATAAATCTGTTTGTGATGGAGTATCAATATTATTTGCAAATGACAAATATGCTGTTTTAGTAGATATTTTATTATTATTTTCATCATAAATATTTGCAATTAATTCATAATCACCAGGAGCAGTAGCAACATAAGTAACTGTTTGTTTATTTGAATTTTCTAAAATTAAATTTTCATTTTTTGATAATCATTCATAACGTAAATTATTTAAGTTATTATTATTGATATTAATTGTTAAATTTTGAGGTTCATTTAAATTATTAAACAAAGAAAAATCTTGCCATACTGCATCATAATATTGAACATTATCATTATTTGCTTCTTTTATATCAATAATTTGTTCATAATTCCCCAATGATGTTTTATTGTCAGCATCAAAAACTGAAACTCTTAATGGATATGATCCTGCAATTGTTGGATTAATTTCTATTTGTTTAGCATTTTCATCTAATGGTTTTAAATTTAAACTATTGTCGCATTCTCATTCACAATAAAAATTGGTCAATGAGTCAACAACAACATTTGCAATATATTTTTCATTAACAACAAAATTAGATGAATCAAATTTTATAGAAATATTAGTTTGGACAGAAGAATTAGGCTTTTTTGAATTAGCACATGAAACAACAATTATTGATGATGTAATAATTGGTACAACCAAAAATAAACTTAAAAATATTCTTCTAAAAATTACTTTTTTCATTCCCCTCATCCTATATATAAATTTTACATTAAATTAATGTTAAAACAAACCTTTGTTTATGTATACTATTAGGATATGAAAACAATTTATGATTTCACTGAAAAAAATATTTTGGGACAAGATATTAACTTTTCAAAGTACAAAAATAAAGTAGTTGTTATTGTTAATGTTGCATCAAAATGTGGATTCACAAAACAATATGAAGATCTACAAAAATTATATGAGAAATATAAAGATAAAGGTTTAGTAATACTAGGTTTTCCTTGTAATCAATTTTTCTTTCAAGAACCAAAAACTGAAAAAGAAATTTTATCTTTTTGTGAAACCAAATATAATGTTACATTTGATTTATTTTCAAAAATTGATGTTAATGGAAAAAATGCTAATGATTTATATACATTTCTTAAAGAAAGTTTGCCATGAACGCCAAGAGCTAAAAATGTTAAATGAAATTTTGAAAAATTCATTGTTGATAAAAAAGGTATTCCAAGATTTAGAATTCCAAGCAAGGATAACCCATGAACTTTTGAAAATAAAATTATAAATCTTTTGAATGAATAAATTTAATGCTTAAATTTCTTAATCATATTAATTGTCTTTTTTGCCTTGTTAATATCAATATTGTTATTTGAAAATTTAATAGGAACATTCTTGTTTTTAAAATTTAATAAAATTGGTTTTCTAAAAGAAAAAGCATCAAAACTATAAGATCCATGATATTGTCCAGAACCGCTAGTATAAACACCACCAAAAGGTAAATGATGATTTGTTATATGAGAAACAGAATCATTGACACAATATCCTCCGGCATTAATTTCATTAATAAATTTTTCATAAACATCCTTATTTTGACTATAAATATATGCAGCTAAAGGTGAATCATCAATATCATTAATTAAACTAATGTATTCATTAATATCGTTATCTAGTGGAGAAATTAATAGTATAGGTCCAAATATTTCACCATACTTATGCAATACATTGGATTTAACCTCAATTATTGTTGGTTCTACTCTTAGTGTTTTTTCATCATATTTGCCACCATAAATAACATTTGATTTATTGTCATTAATAATTTTTACCATTTTTTCAAATGCTTTTTTATTTATCAATTTTGGAATGTTATTTAATTTTAATGCATTAGGATATTGTCTTTCGATTGCTGATATTAATTCACTCTTAAAATTAGTAATAGATTTATTATATAAAATGTAATTTATTGAAACACAGGTTTGACCACCATTAAGAAATTTTGCTCAAACAATTCGATCATATATTGCATTAGAAAATACATCAAAAACAACACATGGACATTCGCCTCCAAGTTCAGTTATATAGTCTATGTTATTTTTCACACAAATACTTTCAATTTTTTTACCAATTGCTGTGCTACCTGTAAAAAATACCATATTAGGTTTGTAATCAAATAAATCATCATAATCAGTTAATTTTTCATGGAGAAATTTTACATGGTTTGCTTCAAATGATTCTTCTATTATTTTTTTAACAATTTGATTGGTGTTTTGAGTAAGTGAAGACATTTTTATAAGAACTTTGTTTCCTGCACTTATTGCTCCAATTAATGGTAAAAAACATAAATTAACTGGATAGTTAAAAGGCACTATTAACAAAACTTTTCCCTTAGGTTTTTTTATAATATAAGATTTTGTTCCTAATACTTGATAAGTGGAATTAACTTTTATTGATTTACTTCATTTTTTAATATTTTTTAAATGATTATCAATTTCTTCTAATGATTCATTTACTTCAGATAAAAATGCTTCTTTTTTATTTTTACCTAAATCTAAATTTAATGCTTTTAATAATTCGTCCTCATATTTTAGAATTGTTTGCTTAAATTTCTTTAGTGCAATAACTCTATATGAGATACTTTCAGGTAATTTATTTAATTCGTGTGCTTGTCCAAGTTTTTCTATTAATTTATTCATAACTCTCCTAATATGATTCTATTTCAACATCACTAACGGGATATGAAACACATGAATGATATATGTTATCAATTCGATCTTTCATTCTTCTTGATTCATTTTTCTCAGAAACAAATAACTTTCCTGAGATTAACCTAATTCTACATCATGCACATCTCCCACTTAAACACTTAGATTGAGTATGAAGTTTTGCCTTTTGTAAAGAAACCAAAATTGAATCTTTAGATAATCCCTTAATTGTATATACTTCATCAAACATATGAACTTTTATTTTATAGATATTCTTTTTACCAACATTTTTATATTTTTTATCTTGATCTAAACAAACGTTTTGATTAACTTCATATCTAATATTTTTACTAGGAATTTTCAATTTTGTAAGCAATGTTTTCATACCTTCGTATAACCTATTTGAACCACAAATAAAGAACGTTGTATTTTTGCTTGCATATTTCTTAAGTGAGCTTAAATCAATATGCTTGTTGTTCATATTTGATTTTTTGTCTTTAGTTAAAAAATAAATAACATTAATATTTGGTAATTTTGATAACTGATTTAGTTCATTGTAATAAACAATATCTTTCTTTTTTTGAACTGAATAAAGAATAGTTAAATTTATATCAGTTGAATTATTATCTCTTATATCTCTAGCAAATGACAGAAAAGGAGTTATTCCAATATTTCCTGCGATAGCCACAACATTTTTATTATCTCTTAAACCAACATGATAGAATTCACCTTCTGGACCTGAAACTCATAATTTATTTCCTACCTTTGCATCATTTAGCATGTAATTTGAGAAAAATCCATTCTTTGTTTTCTGAATAATAACTTCATATATATTTTCGTTTAATGCTGATAAAGGAGATGAGGCAATTGAATAAGGTCTTGAGATTGTTACTCCATTTATTACAACGTTAAGTGTGATATATTGACCTGGTCTAAAAAAAGCTAATTGACATTTATCACCCTTTAAAATAAAAGATTTAGATCCATTGCCATGATTAATAATTTTACTAATTGTGACATTTTGCTTGCCTGGATGTAATTTATTAGCTAATTGATTTACATGATAATTAGTCTTAATATTTGTGTTATTGCTATTTTCAAAATATTTCTTTGATTTTTCAGGAAGTTTTTTTGCCTTCAAAAAATCAAAAACTAAAATTTGCTTTTTAAAAATATATTTATTGTATTTATCCATTTTGTTTTTCACTCCTTTCCTGTGCTATATCTGAAAATGTTTTACCAGCAATTATATCTCCTGAAATATAAGTTATTGAATACCCATGACAGGTTACACCATTTCCACCACAGAAACGTAGTCCTTTAATTGTATAAAAAGTATCCATATTTCTAGCTCTCGTATATGTTGAATCTATAACATTTACCTTATAACCATATATTGCACCATTTAAACTCCCTGTATATCTAGCAAAAGTAACTGGAGTAGCAATTTCAATTTCTTCTATATAAGGAGTTATTTTTGTATTTAATTTTTTCTCAAAATCAGCAATTAATTTATATGCAAATTCCTCCTTTGTTTTAAAATAATCAGTTAATTTTACATTATTTCATGCATCATTAAATAAGGTTGTGAATGATAAAATTGTAGTACCTTTTGGTGAACAATTAGGATTTGCTACATTTAATACTACTGCTATATAATCACAATTTGTCTCTATGCTATTCATATTTTCATAAATTTTTTCATGATCAATATTAGAATAAATAAAGTATGAATAATCATTTAATTTTAAGTCTTTAAATGATTTATTTAATCCTAAGTATACACAAAAACCCTGAGATCCAGGACTACGATTTGCTATAACTTTTTTATCTATTTCAGGAATATCTTTTTTATCTATTAATTCTCCATATACAATGAAAGGAGAGGCATTTGAAATAACATGATTTGTTTTGATATATCCATTAGTTGTATTAACTCCAACAACTTTTTGATTTTTAACATCAATTTTATTAACTCTAGTGTTGTATCAAATTGTTCCACCAAGTTCTTGAAATCTAGATACAATTGCTTGAGAAATTTCATGAGAACGATGTTGAGGAATATAAGCATGATATTTAATATATTCTCAAAACATAATTGCAAATAATAAAAAGGAAATTTCACTTGGTTTTGTACCTAAATATGTTCAATAAGATGCAATTATAAATTTAACCTTCTCAGGTAATTTCATTTCTTTCATTGCTTCATCTAAAGTATAAGCAGCAGATGTTAGATAATTAGGATATCGCTTCTTTAAAACATTTGAATCAGGATTACCTTTTGTAGAACGAATATATCTCACAGCTTCATAACAATTTTCACAAACTTCTAAAAAATTCATAACCTTTTTATAACAACCTGACTCATACTTATCACAAGCCTTAGCAAATTCTTTTGGTCCAAAGGGAAGTGTATAATCCATTTTTTCCTTGCCATTATCAACAATAAGTCTAAATGCATCATCAATATGCAATCAATTTAATTTGATTCCTAATTCATCAAAGAGTTCAAGTACATCTCCTCTTAATTTATTATTTCCAAAATTTCCTAATTCGTGCAATGCAACTTCAAATTCAAATCTACCTCTAACAAATGAAGTAGCAAAACCACCAGGTAGATTGTGTTGCTCAACTAATAATGTTTTTAATCCTCTTTTTGCACATTTAGTAGCAGCAATTAGACCACCATTACCAGCACCAATAACAACTACATCATATTCTTTTTCTTTAATTTTCTTTTTTTTTTGCATAATTACCTACATCAATATCACTTAATTAATTACAATTGGATTTTAGAACTACTTGGTTTTATAAAATCCACTTGGTTTACCAGTAAGATCAATCATAATATTCTTGCTTTGCATATAATGGTCAAGTATAACTTTATGAGTTTCTCTTCCAATACCAGATTGTTTATATCCACCAAAAGGAGCACCAGAAGGAATTTGATTATATGTATTAATTCAAACTCTTCCTGTTTCTAAAAATCTAGCAACATTTAATGCACGAGTTATATTTTTTGAAAATATTCCTCCACCTAAACCATATATACTATCATTAGCCATTTTAATAACATCTTTATCATCCTTAAACTTAATAACAACTGCTACAGGACCAAATATTTCTTGTTGTGCAATATCCATTGAATTTTTGACATTTCCTAGTAATGTTGGTTGCATAAATGCACCATTTTTAAGATTTTTAGAATCATAACTTTTTCCACCTACAAGAATTTTTGCACCTTGCTTTAAGCCTTGATCAATATGTTTTAAAATTTTATCTAGATGAGATTTATTAATTTGTGAACCCATTTCTGTTTTTGGATCTAGAGGATCTCCGACCTTAATTTCTTTAAATCGTTTAACTAATTCAGTCACAAATTTATCATATATTTTTTCTTGAACAAAAACTCTTGAACCTGCACAACAAACTTGACCTTGATTAAATAATATACCAAGTTGTACACCATCAATTGCTTTTTCTATATCTGCATCATCAAAAATAATATTTGCTGATTTTCCTCCTAATTCAAGTGTTGAAGGAATTAATCGATTAGCAGCAGAAACAGCAATTGATCGACCAATTTCGGTTGATCCGGTAAAAGCAAGTTTATCCAATCCATCATGGTCTTTTAGATAATCACCTGATTTTGAACCACTACCAGTAATAACATTAATCACACCTTTTGGTAAAATTCCATCAATTAACTTCATAAATTCTAAAATGCTTAACGATGTAGAAGCAGATGGTTTAATTACTGTTGTACATCCAGATGCAATTACTGGTGCTAATTTTCAAGCAGCCATTAGAAACGGAAAATTTCATGGAATTATTTGACCCACAACACCTATTGGTTCTTTTAAAACAATACTTAATTTATCACCATCTAAGATATTAGCGCTTCCTTCTTCCACTCTTATAGCAGCAGCAAAGTATCTAAAATGATCTGCAGCTAAAGGAATATCAACATTCATAGTTTCTCTTATTGGTTTTCCATTATCCATAGTTTCAACTTTTGCCAATCAGTCTTTATTGTCTTCAATTATATCTGCAATTTTTTCTAGTAAATTTGCTCGTTCATTTGGAGTTGATAACTTTCATGTCTCAAATGCTTTTCTAGCCGCCTTAATTGCATAATCTACATCTTTGTTACTAGCCTCAGATATTTCAGCCAATAATTCCCCTGTTGCCGGATTATATGACTTAATAGTTTTATTATCACTAGAATCAAGTCATTCACCATTTATATATAGTTTATATTTTTTATCTAATTTCATTTTTGTACCTCTTTACTAAAATACTAACATAAATTTTTTTATTAAGTTTATAAAACACTAATAAGTAAATTACATATGATAAACTTAACATAAACAATTTTGTTAAAATTAGACTTTTAATTAACACAAAGGTGCATTCATAATGAACATAGGTTTTGATATTGATAATCCATACATTAAACAATATGAAAATTTTTGAACAAAAATATTTGGTAACAAAAGATTTGTAAAATCTTTTTTTAAATTAGCAATACCAGCAATTCTACAAACACTAATTAGTATCATTGTTCTTTATGTAGATAATTTTTCATTGGCTCTATTTGTTAAGGATGCCAATGAAGCAACATCAGCAAAGGATGCACTAGGATTAGCAAACCCATTAATTAATTTTCAAATATATTTATCCATTGCTTGATTGGGTGGAACTGGAATTATGATGGCTCAGTATTTTGGAAAGCAAGACACAGTAATGACAAAGAGATCTACATCATTTAGATTATGAACCTCACTTGTAGTTCAAATGCCTTTTATAGTTCTTACCTTAGTTTTACCTGGTAAATTAATTGAAATTTCTTCTGGAATAAATCATGGTTTAAGTTATGAATTGGGCAAAATGTATTTGTTTTTTACTTCCTTTTCCTTTATACCCTATGTATTGGTAAATACTTTATCATATTCATTACAAGAAACTAATAGACCTATTCAATCATTTATTTTTGCTCTTCTAGCAATGACAATAAACATTATTTTGGATCCTATCGTTATAATT
>CASGBP010000045.1 GCA_949299825.1 uncultured Mycoplasmataceae bacterium | reverse complement strand
TCCTTCTTTTTTGTAATGCTTAACATTTGGTTTAAAACATAGTTATAAGATATACCATGAAAGCCATATTTTCTAATTTGTAAATTATTTAATCAATCTAATTTAATTCCATACATATAGTTGATTGGCTCTATTGTTTTATGAAATGCAGTATCCATAACTATTATTTGATTAACATTTATAAAAATTGATTCCATTTTATTAATAACTGAAAGTTGTATAGGTAAATGCAAAGGTGCTAGATGTTTATATTCGTTTAAAATACTTTTAATTTTATTATTAACTATAGTAGATTTAGTTATCTTATTTCCACCATGAACAATTCGATGTCCAATTGCAATTATGTCATTTTTATTTTTAAGTATTTTTTTGTTTAATAAGAAATTAATTAGATAGTCAATAGCATAATCATGATTATAAAAATTATGTTGATATTTTTGCTTTTTACCCTGATATTCAATATCAAAATTTCCACTAATGCTAATTGCATCACACATACCTTTAGCTACAACTTCTAGTGATCCTTTATCAAATAATTGAAATTTAATTGAAGAGCTACCTGCATTAATTATTAAAATTTTTTTCATTTAACCTACTCATTAAAATTAAGACAAATACAAGCAAGTGCAATAGATAGTATTCTATCATCATTATTTGTGGATCTTGAAGTTAAAACAAAAGGTATTTTTGCTCCCAATATTAAACCAGAGAAACTTCATCCACCTAAATAAGTTATTCCTTTTGAAAAAATATTTGCAGATTCAATATTTGGACAAACTAAAATGTCCGCCTTACCTGCAACTGGATCATTTACATTTTTTATTTTTGCTGATTCTTCATTTATTGCCAAGTCGATTTGTAACGGTCCTGATACTACACAGTTTTTTATATCACCATTAATATTCATTTGTCTTAGTAAATCAGCATCTATGGTATCTGGCATTTTTTCATATACTTTTTCCTTTGCACATAAGTTAGCAACATATGGTTTTTCATTACCCAATGCTCTAGCAAGAAAAACTGCATTTTCGATCATTTGTTTCTTTTGTTGTAAGTCAGGTTTAATAACCATAGCAGGATCTGTAATTATGTAATATTTATTATAGTTTTTATTAAATGATAAAACACAATGAGTAATAAGTTTATCGGTTCTTAATTCATACTCTTTTTTTAAAAATATTTTTAATAATAAAGATGAATCAATTAACCCTTTCATTAAAATATCAGCCTTTTTATTTTTTAAATATTCCATGGTTAAATTTGCAGCTTGTTCATCAGTGTCAGCTTCTATTAATTCAAAATCAATTAATTTAGATTGTGAATCATCAATAGCTTTTGTTATTAATTCTTTTTTGCCAACCAATATTGGTTTTATTAATTTAATCTCAGTGCAATAATTAATTGCATCAATGTTATTTTTATCATAAGGACAAGGAATAATTAATCTAGGAATCTTACCATTTAGGTTACTTAATGCTTTATTGATAAAATAGTCTAAATTTATATTCATATTTACTTAATTTTACAAAAGATAAAGTTTATTTTAAACAAAATTTATTAGTCCTAAACCATCAGCATATAAAGTGGATAAAATCACTCATATTGGTATAGCTATAGGTGTAAAAATTGTTGAAATAATTGATGCATTAGCACCTAGAGCCGGATTTCTTTTTGTTTTAATTGCATAAGCAATACAAATAGAGGCTGGTGGAGTGGCCATTAAAATTGTAATAATAGCAATTGCATTTGTTTGATGTGACAAAATTTGAGAAGTAGTAGTATCAATATCAAAATGAAAAGTATTATTAATTTTTCCAAAACCACCTACTAAGAACATTACAATAGCTGGAATAATAAACAGTTTTATTAGTGTGTATTTTCAAGCGTCCTTATCCTTGATAACATTTTTTAGATTATTACTTGCTATAGTTACACCTATTGAAATTCATATTAATGGGGAAGTCAATGATTGAATTAAATCAATTGTTTTATATAAAAATGGTGCTGTATATTCTAGATCAAATCATCATACACCTTTGCTTAAACTATTAGGTATAGAAATGTTATCATATAATGGACCATTGATTAATGATCCAGGAATAAGTTGACTAATTCATAAAGTAAAACCAATTAATGTACAAATGGTAGTTGGGGACATTATTGATTTAATAATGAATTTGATATTTCGACGATTGAATTTAATGCCTAAATATTGAAATTGGCAAAATGATGCTATTGCAATAGTATAAGGAGTGGTTCATAGTATTTGTGCCGTCAATCCAGCATCACCAAATAAAGCATTTATAATTGGTGTTCCAAAAAAAACAGTAGATCCAAAGATACACATCATTCATAAATTTAGATTTTTATCAATTCTAGTTTTTGTATCAATTTCTCCTATTTCAAAATGATATTTAATTTTTCTAGCTACTAATTTAGGAAGTATATATTTGCTTCATGTTAAATAGGCCAAACAACCAAATACATAGAAAAAAACAGATAATCCTAAAATTGTTCCATGTGTTACAAATTCATTTTGATATGTGGTAGCCATAAATGATTTTAAAATTAACATTGGATAAGTAACTTTTAAAACAAGAGCAATTAAGACATCTTTTCATTCGACTTTAAATCATTTAACCTTAACTATTGCTCATCCAATTGAAATAATTAAAATAGTAGCAATTATTGCTCCTCAAAAAGGAATATTGGATATTGTTTCAATAAATAAATTTTTTACATCCACTCTTTTTAATTTTAATTAAATTTCATTTTTTTAGGAATTTTATCTAAATGATTTGATGATTTCATTATAGATAGGAGGAAATGCCTCCATTATATACTAGGTATGAAAATTTGATAATTTTACTTTTTTTTAAATTTTATATAAAATTATTTTAATACTTATTTAAATTTATAATATGCAAGATAATCAAAATAGTAATCAAGCAACAACCCAAACTGAAGAATATTCTACAAATAATGAATCATATAACTATGATCAAAGTTATGATTATGGTCAATATAGTGAGTATCAAGATAATAGTTTAGAGGTTAATGAACAAAGTTATAATGAATATCAAGCAAATTATCAGCATACTAACTATTCATGAAAGGATAATCTAAAAAATTATTACAACCAAAATTATTATCAAACTGGTGAATATTTTCCTAAGAAAATTAAATTATATCGATGAGAGGAAAGTTATAAATACGAGGATTCAATGAATTTTGAAAATAGTGAATATTTTAATTTATTAATAGAATATCAACAAAATGAACAAACATATTCTTATACAAATGAAGAAAATAATTACGACAATAACAATTTTAGACAATTTAATCGTTAGGAAGTTTTAAATTATGAAAATTTTAATTATTGGTGCTGGAATTGCTGGTTGTAGTATTGCAAGACTATTATGTGAAAACAATGAAATAACTATTTTTGAGAAGAATGATCATATTGGTGGTAATTGTTATGATTTCTATAACTCTGACAATATATTAGTTCATAAATATGGTCCACATATTTTCCATACTTCTAATCAGCAAGTATGATCTTTTGTTAATAAATTTGCAAAATTTAATACATTTATTCATAAGGTCCTTGTATCAGTAGGAAATGATTTAATTGAAATGCCAATAAATTTAAATTCTATAAAACATTTATTTCCTGATTATTTTGATGATTTCTTATATGAGGTAAACAAATTGAATCTATATGATAAACAAGTTTCTATTGCTAAATTAATAAATTCTTTTTCTAATAAAAATAACATTGAAATAGTTAATTATATATATCAAAATGTTTTTGAAAATTATTCAACAAAAATGTGAGGAAAACCAATTAATCAACTTGATCCTAAAATATTAGAACGAGTAAAAATTAGCTTAAATTATGAATGAAATTATTTTCCAAATGACAATTATTGTGGACTTCCAGTAAATGGATATACAGAAATGTTTAAAGCAATGATAAATCATCCTAATATTAAATTATTCCTTAATAAAAAGAACACCGAATATCATCTATTGGATAATTTATTGTTAGTTGATAATAAGAATTATGATTTCATTATTTATACTGGTAGTTTAGATGAATTATTTAATTATTGTTATGGTCAATTACCATATCGTTCTTTGTATATTTCATTTGAAACAGCTTATATCAATTTTTTTCAACCTTCTTCAATAGTAAATTTTCCAAATCATCCTCAATTAACAAGAATTTGTGAATATAAACAATTAACAGGACAGCAAGTAGAAAAAAAAACAACTATTTCTAGAGAATATCCGGGAGATTATAATGAGGATAATCCAAAATTTAATATACGATTTTATCCAATTAATAATGAGCAAAATAATGATTTGTATAAAAGTTATTATGAATTAACAAAAAAAATTAATAATCTTTTTTTATTAGGTAGATTAGCTGAATATAAATATTATGATATGGATGAGATAATTGAGAGTGCAATAAATCTAGCCCATAAAATTAATACTTAATTTAGTACAATTTTTCTTCTAATTGAACGATGATTAGAGACAATTGTCTTAACAACTCTTGGGTTTTTGAAACTAACATCTATTAAATCACCATTAATTTTTATAATTATACCTTCTCCATATTTTTCATGAATTACAGTATCACCTAATTTAAAGTCAACTTCTTCTCTAGAACGGAAATTTTGTTTATAATCTATCTTTTTTTGACTATCAAATCATTCATTATCATTTTTAGAAAGACTCTTTATTTTATGTTGATCAACATCTAATAATTCATTATTTATTTCATCTATAAATCTACTTGGACGATTAAGATTATTTGTGATGTAATTAATTCCTTGAAATGAGGAAAGAAATAAATTATCTCTTGCTCTAGTTATTGCTACATATGCAACTCTTCTTTCTTCTTCTATTGCTAGTTTTTCATTATTTTTGGTAGAAGGAAACATTCCTTCATTTAATCCGATTATAAAAACATGTTTAAATTCTAATCCTTTTGATGAATGAACTGTCATTAAAGAAACATTATTTTTATTTTTTATTTCTTGTTCACTAAACAAGGATATTTCTTGCAAATAATCACTAAAATTATTATTTGGATTTTCCTTTTCATATTTTATGATTGAACCTTTTAATTCATTAATATTTTTAATCCGATCATATTCATCAATTGATGCTAGATAATCAATATATTTAGTTTTTTCTATAACTTCTTCTAAAACTGAGGATAGACTTTTAGTATCTTCTATGGATTGTAAAAGATGAATAAATTCTTTTACCCCTTTTTTTGCAATGGAGGAAATATTAATATTATCTATTTGAAGAATAGCATTTAAAAAGCTTATGTTATGTTTTTTAGCATAATTTGTAATTTCATCTATGCTATTTTGTGAAATTCCACGTTTTGGTACATTAATTATTCTTTTGATTGATAATTCATCTCCTAAAAAAATTGTTTTAAGATAAGCAATTATATCCTTTATTTCTCTTCGTTGATAAAATCGAATTCCACCATAAATTACATAAGGTATGTTATTCAATAATAATTCTTGTTCAATATTTCTTGATAAATAATTAGAACGATACAATATGCATATATCATTTAAATTATTATTTTTGTCTTTTAATAAATCAATAATTTTTAACACTACTCATTTAGATTCTTCGTCTTGATTATTTGCATTAAAATATATTGGTTTTGTTCCAAGTTCTCGGTAGGAAAATAAATCCTTATCATATCGGTATGAATTATTTTTAATTAAACTATTTGCGACATCCAATATACTCTGGTATGATCGATAATTGGTGTTTAATATAATCACTTCACACTCATTAAAATTTTTAGCAAATTCATTAATAATTTTTTGATTAGCACCTCTTCAGGTATAGATTGTTTGATCAGGATCACCTACAACAAAAATATTTTGTTTTTTTGAAATTAAATTTTTTATTAAATTATATTGAGCATCATTGGTATCTTGAAATTCATCAATTAAAACATAATCAAAAGTATTTGCTCATTTTTCTAATACATCTTTATTTTCTTTAAATAATTTATTAGTTAAAATTAATAAATCATTAAAATCTAGTGCATTTATTTCTTTGCATTTATTTAAATAGTATTCAACTATTATTCGTTTTTTATTAGCATCTTTTGCATCTTTAATTGATAGACTACTTCACATATTAGTATTATCAAAATCTTGCAAACTAAATTCATAATTTTTATATTTATCAATTAAGGATAAAGCATTTTTATAAGGTATATCTTTGTTGTCAACAGCATATTGTTTGTAAGCTTCTTTTATAATAGAAATTTGATCTTCTTCATCTAGAATATTAAAATTCTTATCATAATTTAATTTATCTATATCTTGTCTTAATATTTGTAAGCACAAGCCATGAAAAGTATTAACTCATCGGAAATTTTCTTCAGGTAAAATTTCTTGTAATCTAATTTTCATTTCATTTGCAGCTTTGTTAGTAAATGTAATACACAGAATCTTATTTGCAGGAATATTGTACTTATTTATTAAATAAGCACAACGCAAAGTAAGTACTTTTGTTTTACCTGAACCAGCTCCAGCCACAATTAATTTGGGACCTAAATCAGTTGTTACTGCCTTTGATTGATTTTCATTTAAATTTTTCAAATAATCAAAATCTTTCAATTATATTTTCTCCAATTCTATTTCATCAATAATTCCAGGTAAATCACTTTTTTTGTTTTTTATTTCTTTTGTTTTTTGTTCAACCTTAGAAGATAAATCAATTACAGAAATTTTGGAATAATTATCAATAATTGTTAGATCATTGCTATTACTTATTGTATTAATAATAATTCCAAGAGTCGGCAATGAGCAAATTATATATAAAAAACAAAAAATTGCACTAGTAACCTTTATAGCAGTTGAACTATTATTTAATTGATTAAAACTAATTATTTGACTAAAAAAAAGAATAGGATCATTAAATGCAAATGATACTAATGTCATAATTCAACCAACTAAAAATATAGGAACCCATATAAAGATTTCACGCTTAAATAGATTTATTAATTTTCATTTTTCTTTTGATGATGCATGCAACTTTAATTTAAATATTTTATAAAACAAAGTATAACCCTTAAAAAAATAAGGGATTAAACAAAAGTAACTAAATCAAATTAAAAAGTTAGCAACAAAACTAAAACTTATGGCTAAAGAAAAAACTCATGAATCACCTATTAATTCAGAGTTAGATCAATTTATTGTTTTAAATGTAAATAAAAAGGAAATTAAAATATTAATACCGGTTAATATTAAATATTCCAATAATTTAACAAAAATCCTTTTGCTAGCACTAGCTAAATAAAAAGTTGATTTATTACTACTAGATTGCATATGCAACTATTATATATTTATTATCTAACCATAGATAATAAAAAATAAGTTAAAGAAGAATTTTAGAACACAAACATTTAGATTAGATTTTTAATGTTTTATCTAATGAATCTCTATTGTTGTTAACACCTTCAATATTAACCATTGGTCTAAATAATGGAGCTTGTTGTCTTAAACCTATTTCATCAACTTTTTTATTAACTTCATCAAACTTTTCATCTAATTGAGATAAAGTCTTAAATCTTAAACCTGGATTATTACGTTTTTCTTCCAATACATCATAAAGAGATCTAGCATGTTTTTGTTTTTTCACAATAATATTATCCATTGGATAACATGTAGCCATTTCAAGTGCAGTAAACATAATATCAACTTCTTCAAGGATGTATTCAGTCATTAATGAAGCAGTTTCATCTAGTGAACCTAATTTTAATAATTCATTTGGTGAAACATCTGACAAACGATTTTGTTTTGCTAATAAAACACTACTACGAGCTTCAACTGAGTTGAATACATAATTTAATCTTGGATCAATAACTCTTGAGAACTTGAAGAAATCTTCTTTACCATCAAACACAACATAAACTTTTGACCCTTCTTTAATTACTTGTCTGATTCCTCTTGATGCATCTGTTCAAGTCTTACATCTAGCTAATGTATGTTGAACATAAGGTGTAAATACTGTATATGCCAAATCAGGATTGTTAACTGCTAGTGAAAACACATTATTGAATATTTTGTTTTGTAAACGAATATTTTTTCCATCAGGATTGTTTAATACAAAGTTTAATTTTGGTTCAGCAAAAGTATCAACTGTAAGCACACATATGCTATCTTCAAACCTTCTTAAAGATCTTCTAGCATGAATATTTATTTTATTTCCTTCTAACTTATTTTGATCAATAACCTTAGCTTCTCTAAATCATTCTCAACTTGAATAACTCAATGAGTAGGCATTTCCTCGATAAAAACCAGACGACAAACAACCGAATTTTATTCTTCTCGCATCTTGAGGAATGTTAGCATATGAATAGATTCTATTATGAATGTTATAAATACTTTTATCAAAAGTTGGAGTATGCTTGTCTACAACAAAATAAGGAATTGATGCTTGAATTGCATTTAAAACACCTTTTTCAGATAAATTTGTAGCAAAATTGTAGAAAGATCTATTTCACATTTTGTTCTTTTTAATTATTCTATTGTATTGTCTATTGCTTCTTGTATATCAAGTGATAGTAATAAATAATAGTACAACCCCTAAAATTCCCAATAAACAAATTGAAACAAATACCACTAAAAATAAAATCAATCATCCATTTGGATCATTTATCAATAGATTAGGATCTTGTGCTAACGAATCAGCTTTGTTAACTACAGAATTGTAATCACCGCCAACTAAAAAATAAAATAACAAAAAACCAGCTATAGTTAGAAGTAAGATTATTAATGTAGCTATTGAATACTTTACAAACTTTTTGTTTATTAACTTAAATATTTTTTTATCATATTTAGATAAGTAAGAATTTCTTAGTCTAATTTGATCTTTTGTTCCACCATTAAGTGAATGATTTTTATAATATACTCTACCAAAGTAATCAAATAGGTTATCAACAAGACTTTGTTCTATATTATCTTGATACTCACCTACAACATCATACCCATCAGGTAATTTCTTTTGTTCTTTTGTTTTTTGGTCCATACCAACCCTTTCTAGTAGCAATATATATTTAAATTATATAACAAATCAAGGACTTTGTCTTTGAGCTAAATTCCTCTTAATTTTGCTATATATACATAATATATATAGTATAAGATTTAATTAATTTTGAAACATAAATTAGACTTATTTGAATGAAAATTTTCTTTCTTCTTTATTCTTTAAAGCAATGATGTTTGATTTATGACGGTATCAAATTAAAGTGGTGGAAATAAACAATAATGCTCATATAAACAACAATCAATATATTGATCCATAATCAAAATAATATAGATCATTAATATTGGAATTAAGAATAAAATTATAGTTTAAACCAGGTATGAATATTCATATTCAAGACATAATCGTTGATATCAATGATGATAATGATACATATCTCAATATAAATACAAAAGTAACTAAAATAAGTAGTTGAAGTATAGCACCAAAAGGAATTATAGTTAAGTAAAATGCTCCAAAAGTAGCTACACCTTTGCCACCTTTGAATTTAAAAAATACCGGAAAGCAATGACCAATAATAGCACTAACACCAGCTAAATAACTCAAAGTATAAAAATTAAAATTTGTATCATTGAATCGTCCGATATCAAAAACAAATTTAGCAAGCAAGAAACAAATAATTGTAGGTAATATACCCTTTGATATATCTAATAAGAGAATTAATAATCCAACCTTTTTTCCATATATTCTTGAACTGTTAGTTGCACCTGCATTTTGTGATTCAAAATTTCTCGGATCTTTCTTAAAAAAAAGTTTTCCAATAATAATAGATCACATTATTCCACCAAAAAAATACCCAATAATAACTGGAACTATAGTCATGATTGTTACAACATCGGCAAAATTCATATTCTAATTATAAACTTATATAATTTTGTCCATGTGTTAATTTTCTATTTATAAAATAAATAAAAAAATAATTAATTTTTCTTTTATCAAGTATTGTAAAATTTTAATGTGTACTAGTTATTTGGGTTGTAATAAAATCCACTTGAACTTTTCAAAGTGTATGATTGATTGTTTTCTTAACGATGAACTCTTCAATGTTAGATGCATTAGAAAATTAAATAGTATGGATTGAAAAGCATTCTAACTAATGAATCACAAACTAAATGTTTGCTCCAGGGGGCACCCTGGTTTTTTTATTTAATTAGTGATTTTTTAGTTATTTTGAAAAAAAATTAATATTGAAAATAGAATTTTTATAAAAAAAACATAAATTGTCCTTTTTTTTGTACCTATTTATTAAATGTAGTAGGAAAAGAGGTATAAATGAATTATGAGACTTATCTAAAAAACAAAGGTTTAACAAGCAAAACCATTCATATCTATCTAAGATATATCAACTTATTTTTGAAAAATAATCAGAATAATCAATTAACTAAGTCTAGTTTAGTAAAAACAATTAGAGTACATCAGAAAAATCATGAAGCTAATTCAACAAGAATCTATTATTATTCAATTATTTCTTATTTAAAATTTCTAAAAAAATGAAAATTAATTAATGAATTACGTGATATTAAATTACCAACATCATCTAAAAAAAATAGAGTAATTATTTCTTTAGAGGAATTTGAATTAGTATTTAAAACTATAAAAACGGACTCTTTTAGAAAAACGCGTGATTGATTAATATTTTATTTTTTATTTTGTACGGGAATAAGGGTTGGTGAATTATATAAAATAGATTTAAGGAAAATTAATAATAGTAAGTTGGAAATTGTTGGTAAAGGAAATAAAACAAGAATTATATATATTCCAGATAAATTAAATAATTTTCTTAAACTATGAAAACATCAATATTTACCAATAAATAAGAACAAAAAATTTATAACTTATAAGACCATTAATTTAATAGTAAAAAAAATTGGTAATAAATACTTTGATAAAGATATAACTCCCCATTCATTAAGACGTAGTTATGCAACTAATTTGCTAAGACGACAAATAGATATAAAAACTATTTCAGAGTTAATGGGTCATAGTAATATAAATACTACTTCATCTTATATATTTTTAAGTCATGATGAAATCAAACAAAAGTTAAGTAATATTTTTGATTTTACTTTTTCTTAATAATAGGTTACTAAAAAGTATATTTTTAGTAAAATTATATGAGACACTTCTTCTTAAAATAAAAAATGATCCCAAACGAGATCATTAAGTTGTTGGCGCGCCTAAGAGGAATCGAACCTCCGACAACATGCTTAGGAGGCATGTGCTCTATCCTACTGAGCTATAGACGCAAACAAATAAATTATATTATGAAAAAAATTAATTTTAAAATACATAAAATTCTCGAACAAATTAATCCTAAAACTTACCAAATTGGTATGGAATATTTTAATTTAAAAAAGGTCTCAAGTTTAGATTATGAACAAGAAGGAGATGTAATAACTGTAGATTCAACTTGTAATGGATATAAAATGCATTATGAAATAGTTGATGATGATTATGATAAATTCTTTTGCCAATGCTATGTTGGATCAAAATCAGTTCCATGTAAACATTTTGTTGCTTCCTTATTAAAATTAGATGCAGAAGCAAATAGTAACAATGAAACATTTTATGGCATAAACATCAAGAAAAAAAGTAGATTAATTCAAGAACATAATATATCTCCATTGTTAAAAATATTTGATGAAAATAATTTTGGAAAAATTAAGTATTTTAATATATTTATTAATAAAACTAGTTATAGTATTGAAATATTAGATATATATAAAGCTTTTTCTTCATTACAAATAAAATTATTTATTGATTTTTTATATGAAATAAACGTTGAAAATAAGTTAGATAAATTAATTATTATAGTTGAATTTATTTATCATGTTTTTACAAAGTTGATGAATTCTTCATTAAAAGCAATATTAATGGATGATGAAATTGATGAATTGTTTGATTTATTATTGGATAAAACTAATGAAAAATTATTAAGTAATTTAGTACAATTTATTTCTGATACAAAGCATATATATCAATTAGATAAAACAATAGAGAAAAATAAAATAAAATTTGAAATTGACTGTTATGAAACTAATCTAGGATATTTAATTAATAGTTCAACCATTTTAATTGGAATAATTAATTCTCTTGAATATAGTTATATTTTTTTAAATTTTGAAAAACAAACTATTTTGGTAAAAACTAATTTATTGAACAAGGATGAAATAATTAGTTTAGAAAGTATTAATACTCCCATAAAAGGTGCTAAAAATTTTAATAAAAAGATAGATTTAATAAATAGCTTCTTTCCTTTTGATTTTACAATTTCTAATCAATTCAATAAGGAAAAATTAATTTTGGAATTTTCACTAGTTAAAAACGGCATAAAGGTTAGTGTTTTAAATGATAAATTTGACAATGTATTAACAAATAATAATTTGGAAAAATTAACTCACTTTTTTAAAAACAATAATGAAATCCTTTTTAAAAACAATAATGAATTAATTAAATTTATAAAAATTATTAATGAATATAAAAATAACGATTTGGTTGATTTAAGAATTCCTGAAGATTTAAAATCTATTTTTAATGACGAACATCATAATATATCTTTTTCCTTCTCACTAGAAGACAAGGAAGTAAAAATGGAATTATTATTAGATGATAAAAAAATTGATACAAAAAAACTATATTTATTTAATGATGAAGTTGACAATAAACTAAATTTAATTAATCTTGATGGTAAATATTTAAGTTCAAATAATTTTAATATTGATAATTTTAAATATCAAATGAGGTTATTAAATCCTAATTTAAATAATAATAAGATTGATCATAATAAAATTTTTTACATAGCAAAAGAATTTAAGCAAGAAGACTTCATTAAGTTTGTGAACGATTTTGATTCTATGGAAGTTAATCTAAATATTGATAATGATTTAGTCAAAATTCTTAAAGACTATCAGTTTTATGGCGTAAAGTGAATAAAGAAAATGTTAAGTTATAGTGGTGGTTGTATTTTAGCTGATGAAATGGGTTTAGGAAAAACTATTCAAACCATTGCCTATATTAATGATTTGCAAAAAAGAAATTCAAAACCATTGCTTATAATTACTCCTTTTTCACTAATTGAAAATTGAAAAGATGAATTTAAAAAATTTGATCCAAATAAACAAATAATTGAAATATTTGGTAATTCAACAAAGAGAAAGAATATTATCAATAATATTTCTGATAATGGAATTTATTTAACCAATTATCATAAATTTATTACTGACTGATCAATATATGCAAAAAAGGAATTTAGTTTAATTGTTTTAGATGAAGGACAATATATAAAAAATAAAAAAACTAGTTGAAGTAAAAATATTAAAAAAATCAAAAGTGATGAAAGATTAATTTTAACTGGTACACCTATTGAAAACAATATTATGGATATTTGATCATTATTTGAATTCATTCTTCCTAATTATTTACCAAATGAAAAGAATTTTAGACAATTATTCAATAATAACAACAATCTTTTACATTTATCTTTTTTAATTAAACCCTTCATTCTACAACGAAAGAAAAAAGATAAATTACCTAGTTTACCAGACAAAGAAATAAACTATATTCATATTGATATGAACGAAGAGGAAATAAAAAAATATGATGAAATTTATGATGAAATAAAAAGCAAGATACATGATTTTTTTGATACAAAAGATAAGAAACAACAAAATGAAGGTAGATTAAATATACTAGCAATGATAACTAGATTAAGACAATATTGTTGTGATCCAAGAATAATCAATCCTTCTTATGGAGTAGGAAGTAAAACAAAATATATTATTTCTTTAATCAATGAATTACAAAATGATAAAAAAAATAAAATTGTAATTTTTTCTTCATTTGTTACAGCATTAGATATTTTGAAAGAAGAATTTAAAAATTATGGAATTCAAACATTAGAATTAACTGGTGTTATTAACAAAATACAAAGAACACAAGTTATAAATGAATTTAGCCAGTCAGATAAACATGTATTATTAGTTAGTTTAAGGATTGGTGGAGTTGGAATAAATTTATCTACAGCCAATATAATTATTCATTTAAATCCATGATGAAATGATAGTGTTGAAAATCAAGCTACTGATAGATTGCATAGAATAGGACAAAAAAATAAGGTTAAGGTCTATAATTTAATTTTAAATAATTCGATTGAAACCAAAATACTTAAGCTTAAAAAACACAAAAATGAAATTATAAATACTACTATTAACTCAACGAATTACATAGAATTATTTAAATTAATAAATAATGAAAGTAGATAATTTATAATTAGAATATGTATGAATCGGACAAAAATACTAGTTTATTAAGATTATCTATAAAATATATTTTCAATTTAAAGAGCATGCATTTTTTTTGCTTTTTTACTCCGTTGGTAATATTATCTTTCTTTTTACCTCTAAATTTTTTTGTACTAAATTTTGATTTCAATGATTTGAAGTTGTTTAGTATTAATACAATGATTTTTGTTAGTTGTTTGATTCCTTTTGGTTTTTTTCCAATCATTATTGATACTATAAAATGGAATCATGCAACTAATACATCAGGTTTTATTAAAAAACAATACTTAAAGTTTTTTCTTAGTTTATTACTATTATTTTTTTTGTATTATCTATTTGTAATTTTTTATATGTTGTTAGTCATAATTTTGATAGGGCAATTTATTAGACAGGGCAACAATAGTTTTTTTGATTATATTTTTTCAAATAGACCTTTTAATGGAAGTTATTTTAATAATTCAATTAATTGATCTAGTTTTATTTTTGTTTTACCTTTCTGTTTTCTTTTTTGTTATAGTATTACCATTCCATTATCTTGAATATTTGTTAGAAAAAATTTACTTATTGTTTTAATTATTTCTTACATAATTTATTTTGCATTATCACCATTTATTATTCCATCTTATTCAATTTTACCCACCTATCAATGATATAAAAATTTTTATTTGGCTGGAATATTTTATTACCCTGGTATGATGTTTAGTTTTGCATTTTCTGGGATTAATATTTTTCATTTAGAACCACTAACCTCATTTAATGATTCAATTTTATTTAGTAGAAATTTTATAGTCATTATCTATTCTATATTTTATGTCTTACCTTTTGTATTATTAAGCATAGAATTAACTATAACCATTTTAAGAAAAAAATGATTTGATATAGTTAGTTATCTTTATTCTAGAAATAGAAAAAATAAAATTTTAGCAAAAATTATTTCCCAAGATAAAAATCTTGGAATAACTACACATTCAGTTTATGTTTCTAGGCAAATATCTAGAAGAATATATAAGTTATCTCGAAGAAAAACTGATATTGTTTGTATTGCTAGCAATGTTGATTCATTTATTCCTGAATTTTCATTTATCGAAAACTTCATGGTAATTAAGTCTATTTATAAATATGACTATAATACAAAGGTTTTGAATGATCTTATTTATTTATTGAACCTTCAATTAGTAGTAACAAAAAAAATGAATAAATTATTACCAAGAGAACTAATTATTTTAAATTTACTTTACGCACTTTTATTAAATCCTAAAAAAATTATTTTTATTAATCCAAGCAAGCATATTAGTAATTCAATCTTAATTGAAACTTTAGAAGTTATTAAAAATTATGTAAGAGAATTTAATATAAAGCTAGTAATTATTAATAAAAATATTAAACAACTAGATATTTTGTGTGATGAAATAGTTGATATAAAAAATGCTAATAATATTACTACTTACTCAGTTGAAGAATGAAAAAATATTATTGATGATAGAAAAAGAAGAATAGAACAGAGAAGACAAACTAACAATCAAAAGACTAGTAATTCCTAATATTTTTTTGCATTTCCTTATTTTTTAAATCTTGTCTTTTATCATGAAGTTTTTTACCTTTACAAATAGCAATTTCAACTTTAATTTTATTGTTTCTTCAATATAGTCTTAAAGGTATTATTGTTAGTTTATCTTTTTTTGCTAAAAATTCCAATTTAATAATCTCGTTTTTTTTTAATAAAAGTTTACGATTACGATTAGAATCCTTATTATTTATATTTCCTTCTAAATAAGGAGCAACATACATGTTGATAATAAAGGCCTCATTGTGTCTAAAAATTACATAAGCTTCATTAATTGAACAATTAGATCTAGATATGGATTTAACCTCTGTTCCAAAAAGTTTCAAACCAGCCTCATATTTATCTAAAATTTCATAATTTCTTGCTGCATTTTTATTACTAGATATGATTTTCATAATATTTAATTATAAATTAATCCAACAAAACTAAAATAACTGAAGCTATTACAAGGTTATTTTCATAAGAAACACTAATAATACTATCGTATTTTTCTAGTTCAAATATGGGCCTATGATTTATATATTTTATATTAATGTTTTTAAATGAATTTATATTGCCAGATAAGGCTTTGAAAATTGCTTCTTTTATTGCTCAATGAGAAGCAACAAATCTCTTAATCGATTTTTCATTATCCAATTGACTAAGTTGTATTAACTCATCTTGGTGTAAAAATCTATTAATTAATTGTTGGTTATTAAATTCAATTCTATCTAAATTAGTAATATCAATTCCATGCAACAATTTCATATTATGTTTTTTTAGAGGTTTTAGTTAATTTATTATTTTTTTGGATTTCTTCAAGATTGGATAAACGTGAATTAAACATATCCATTGAATATCCTTGTTTCTCATATTTATCTATGGTTGATTTACAAACAGATAAATCAGATAATAATTTTTCATTTTTAGCATTTAAATCAACTATTTGTTGCTTTAAGGCAATATTGTTTTTCACCACTTCATCATACATATTTATATAATTGCTAAATTTTTCAATAATTGAATCTAAAATTCGATCCACTTCAGTTGGATTATAACCTTTATTAATTGTTGAAAATTTTTTATTAATAATATCATTAATGTATTTAATAATTTCTTGACTATTTGATTTACTTTTTTCCATATTTCCTCAAAATAAATTACAACTTATTATTATATAAAAAAATACCTAAAAATAGGTATTTCTTACAAACTATAAGCCATGTTCTGTACTCAAAGAGTGCTAATTATTTATCTAAGTAATTTCTACAAATTACTTCCATACTAAACTTCATTTAGTCTTGTATAGTTCCCTTACCAAATTTAGGTTTCTTGCTTGTGGGGTTTACCTCGTTTCATCTTGTTAATTACTTAACAACTCGTCTCTGTGGCACTTTTATAGATTTATTTTCCATTGCTGGATAATAAGATCAGCCGTTATGCATAAATGCATACTATGTTTTATTTTTTATTTACATACACAAACACTACAACCATCTCAGGTTGTGCAAGCATGGACTTTCCTCTACTAATGTAGCAATTAGCAGTTTGCAATTTTTATTATAGAAGAAAATTTATTTTTTAGTTTTGTTTGTTTTCTTTTTAGCTTTAACTACGTTTTTTTTCTTAGGTGATGCTGATGATTTTTGTTTTTCTGTTTTCTTAGTAATAATTGAAGAAGGTTTTTTTGCCTTGTGAACCTTACCTAAATTATCAAGATTTGTAGTGTTTTTATGTTTAAGAGTTTTTAGTTTTTTATTTTTTGTTTTATTTGTCTTATTAGATACAACTAATGCAGTGGATAATGTCTTTGATTTAGGTTCATTATTTTTAGTAGTAGCCACTTTTTTAGTTGTTTTTGCATTTACATCATTCTTTTTGTCTACCTTCTTTTCAACTACTATTTTCTTAGCTTTTATTTTTTTAGTAGAATTAACCTTCTTTTTAGTATCAGCACGTTTGATACCTTTTTGATCCATGATATGATGAATTTCATCTCTTCTATTTTTTAGTTCATTTTCATAATTTTGTAATTGTTGCTTTCTAGCTAATAATGCAGATAAATATTGTCTTACTTCTTCTGGAGGTGTTTGATTAGTTAAAACTTTCTTATGCACTCTACCTTGATTAATATCAACAGATAAAATTTTATTTACAGCTTCACTTTCTTGTAAAAATGGATTTGAATTTGTTGTTGATGTATTAGATTTTTCAAATGAAAGATTATTGATATTGTTAATAGGATGGTTTGATGAATCAACAGCTCCAAATGGTTGTCCTATTTTGTTTGTTTGTGGTTGACCAAAAGGAGGATTTTGTCCTATAGGGTTTGAATTTGGATTTGGAACAACGCCTGCAGGTCTAGGGCCAACATGACCTGGGTAATTTGCTCCAACAGAAGGTCTTGGAGCTCCTGGAGCAGGTGGCATAGATCCAGCTGGCATTGGTGGTCTTGGTGCTCCTGGCGGTGTAGGTCCAAATGCCATTGGTGGTCTTGGCGCTCCTGGAGCAGGTGGCATAGTACTAGTAGACATTGGTGGTCTTGGTGCTCCCGAAGGAACAGGCGAACCAGGCATCATTGGTCTTGGTGTTCCTAGAGGTGGTGTAGGTCCAGAGGCCATTGGTGGTTTTGGAGCCATTGGTGGAACTGGTCCTGTATTAGGTGGAAGATTACTTGCACCTTGATCATTAGTTTTTTTGTCAAATAAACCCATTTATCACTCCTTGTGTCATTTACTTCTATATTATACAATAATTGGGAAACTCTCAAATTTTCTTTGATTTTTATGTACATAAAATTTATATTAAAAACAAAAGAACTTTTTTAAAAAGAATTTGTAAATTAAAAATAAGAGTATGTTGTGTATTTTTTTAATAAAAAAATATTTAAACTATGTATAATTTTAAACATATTATTTTTGTGGAGGTGAAACCAAAGTTGAGTCAAAATGAAATCCTAAAATTTATTAATTTAAATAAGGTTTTTGATAATGGATTTGAAGCAGTTAAAAATTTTAATTTAACAATTAATAAGGGTGAGTTTGTGACTTTACTAGGTCCCTCAGGATGTGGTAAGACAACAATTTTAAAGATGCTGGCTGGTTTTGAGCATCCTACTAGAGGAAAAATACTATACAATAACTTAGATATTAAAGATTTACCAATATATGATCGACCGACTGCAACAGTCTTTCAGGATTATGCACTTTTTCCAAATATGACTGTTAGGCAAAATATTGAATATGGATTAAAGGTCATTAGAGTTCAAAGTGAAGACTATAAAATTGATGAACAAAAAGTCAAAAAAATATATGATGATGCCTTGATTAAATCAAAAAACAAAATAAAAGAAATTGAAAAAAGAAAACAAACATTAATGAAGGATATTAAAAAATGTGATCTTGAATATGAGAAAAGAAAAGGTTGATTTGAGCACAAAAACATGAGACATAATAGTTATGTTAATACTATCAAGAAATTACAAAATGAACTTTATAAAACTTATGGAGATGATTTTGTTACTAAACAAGATTTTTCGAACTATATTAAAACTATGTTAAATATTTTTTTTCTGAAAATCAAACTACCTAATTTTAGATTTAATGTATCAACAAAAAAAATGAATGATATTGAGAAGAAAATTAACGAAATTACTAAAATTTATAGTGCTAAATGTTTACTTGATAAAAAGTATGACAATCTACAATATAAATATACTGATTTAGATTATTTAATTTCTTACTGGCAGAATTTTCCAAATCAACAAAAAGAAAGATATTTAAAAAAAACTTGTTCTAGAAAATTGACTAATGAGGAAATTTTACAAAAAACAAATAAAGTTATTGAATTAGTTGGTTTAAGAGGAAAAGAAGATTTGATGCCTAGTGAATTATCTGGTGGCATGCAGCAAAGAGTTGCATTAGCAAGATCAATTGTTATTGAACCTGAAATTCTTTTGTTAGATGAACCTTTAAGTGCTCTTGATGCAAAAGTTCGTACTGAAATGCAAAAAGAAATGAAAAGACTACATAATGAACTTAAAATTACTTTTATTTTAGTGACACATGATCAAGAAGAAGCATTAACCTTATCAGATAAGGTAGTTGTTATGAGTAATGGAAAACTTGAACAAGTTGGAACTCCAAATAAGATATATGATTATCCTGAGAACAAATGAGTGGCTAGTTTTGTTGGTAAAGCTAATTTTTTTAAAGGAAAATATATTGGAAATAACAAAGTTGAATTTATAGGTTTAAAACAAAAAGTTGAAAAAATTTATAAGTTTAAAGAAAACACAAGAGTTGATATCATGATAAGACCCGAGGATTTCGATGTAGTTAAAAAGGATGAGGGTTTTATTAATGCTAAAGTCAATTCTGTTGTTTATAAGGGAATGATGTATGACATTAAGTGTTCTTACAATGATTATAAATTAAATGTAGAAGGAATAAATAAGGTTGAAGTAGGTTCTACTATTGGACTGAAATGAGATATAGAAGATCTACATTTAATTAGGAGTTAGTAATGATAAATAAATGGAGTCAAATTAATAATCGTCTTAAAGATCAAGTGTTACAAGTAAGGCAAGGTGAAGGATTTAGATGAAGGAAAAGATATTCATTATGAATTCCTTTCATTCTTTTTTCATTAATAATGGTGGTAATCCCACTTATTTTTGTTTTTTTAATAACATTATTTCCAAGTAATGAACATACAGTTAGTGATAGTTGAAGTGTTTTGAATAGCACAATTTGATTAAAGATTTTAAATTCATTGTGAATTTCAATAGTTTCAACTCTTATTTGTATTTTAATAGCTTATCCATTTTGTTATTTCTTATCACAGACAAAGTCAAAAATATTTAGAAAAATTGTATTCTTATTTACAACAATGCCAATGTGATTAGGTTCACTTATCATACTAATAGCATTAAAATCTTTTTTAGATAAAATGAATGGTGCATTAAATAGCACATTTGGACCAATATATACAATCATAGGAATTGTTTATCTTTATATTCCATATATGATGATTCCTCTTTATGTTTCTTTAGAAGGGATGCCAAGGAATTTGATTAATGCTTCAAAGGATTTAGGACACAATGGATTTATCACTTTTTTTAAAGTGGTTTTGCCTTATACTAAACAAGCATTGATTTCTGGAATTACTCTAGTTTTACTTCCTTCAATATCAGTTGTAGCTATACCAAAATTTTTAGACAATTCACCAGGAAATAGTTTAATAGGTGATATTATAATGGATCAAGGTATGCTTGCTTCTGAAAGTAATATTGCTCTAGCACGATCATGTGTTTTAAGTGTAGTTGTAAGTTTGTTTATGTTTGTCATTTATTTATTAATAGTTTTATCTCCAAAAATATATGAAAAAACTAAGCGTCTTCAATCAAGATATGTCTCTAAGAAATTGAGGAGCAAAAATGAATAAGGTAAGTAGGTTTAAGCAGTTTTTTAGTAAATTTTATATTTTATTTATTTTAGTTATTATCTATGTGCCATTGATGGTAATAGTTATTTGGTCATTTTCAACACCTAGTACAAAGGGTAATATACAAAATTCATTTGAATGAAATGGTTTTAATAATTACATTGAGCTTTTTCAGAATAATGAATTTTTAAATGGCTTAATTAACACATTAATTATTGCATTCATTGTTACACCTATTTCAGTAATAATTGCAACCATTACTTGTTATGGAATTTGGAATTCAAATAAATTTTTAGTTAAATCAACTATGTTTAATGCAAATATAAGTATCATTAATCCAGAGATTATTACTGGAATAAGTCTAACTTTTTTATTTTCAGCTACTTGGATTTCACTAGGATTAAATCTTGGTTTATTTACTATAATTCTTTCTCATATTTCATTTTGTACTCCATATGCAATTGTTTCAATTTATCCAAGAATTTGCAAACTTAATAAAAATTTAATTAATGCATCACACGACTTAGG
>CASGBP010000044.1 GCA_949299825.1 uncultured Mycoplasmataceae bacterium | reverse complement strand
TAAATAATAAACACAAGTTAAGACAGCAACGTTTTAAAACCATTAATGTTAATTTTGCTAATAAATATCTACCATTTAAAATAAAAATTATGAGTCTTAAAGAATTTCGTGAATATTTTGAAAATACTATCAATTTTGAAAATGATACTGGATGCTTAATAAGACCTATTTTTAGTTTTAAAATTTATACTTATCAAAATAAATTTGATATATTGGTTCTAAATAGCAAAATGGAAATTATTGAGTTATTAAATAATTTTGGAATTAATAATGATATTAAATATTTTAAGGATCCTGTAAGTCTTTTAGTTCTTGCAGCAAATTCGATTAGTTTTCATAATTTTAAAATTAATGACAAAATTAAACTAAGTAGATTTAGTTATTAATAACTGTATTACATCTTATACATATTTCTTCGTTTGCCATATCATTATCTTTAAAATGATTTCAACATCTTAAACATTTTTTATAATTCTTATTTATTATTTGAATCTTATTAACATTTTGATCAATAATTACTTCAGCAACATTCAACCATTTTGCAAGAGTTTCTTCTTTAATATTGTAGTTATTATTTGTTATAATAGTTGCTTCATTTGATTTTTTTATTATAGATTGATTTCTAGCCTCTTCAATTGCTACATATATTTCATCTTTTAATTTAAAAAAATCTTTCATCATATTCTTGATGTTATTATTAATTTTAAAATCTAATTTTTTAGGAAAACTTTCTAGCATAATACTTTTTTTCTTGCTTTGCATATTTAAAAAAGAATAAGCTTCTTCGCAGGTGTGAGGAATAATTGGATTTAAAATAATTAAAACATTTAAAAGAATAATAAAAATGGTAGATTGAATCTGTTTTCTAACTATACTATCTTTATTTCCACAATACAATTCATCTTTAATGATTTCAAAATACCATTGACTTAGATCAATAGTAAAATTACTAACATCCTTAATTATGTTTATAAAATTATATTCATTATAATTCTGATTAGAAGATTCAATTAAACTATTTAATTTATCTAATACATATAAGTCCTCAATTCTAAATTCATTAACTAAATCTTTATCAGGATCAAAATCAAATAAGTTAGACAAAGAATATCTTAAAAGTGTATTTCTAATTTTTCGATAAGTTTCAGCCGATTGTTTAATAATATTATCGCCAATTCTTAAATCACTTGAATAATCATTTGTAGTAGCTCATATTCTTAAAACGTCTGCCCCATATTCATTACAAATTTTTAATGGATCTACTGTGTTACCAAGCGACTTTGACATTTTGTTACCTTTTTCATCTAAAACAAAACCATGTTGCAATAAGTTTGAATATGGAGTTTTATTATTCATAATAATCCCATTAATTAGGGAAGAATTAAATCATCCTCTAAACTGATCTGATCCCTCAAAATATAAATCAGCTGGATAATGTAAATTGTAGTGTTTCAAGATATTAAATGATGATCCTGAATCAAATCAAACATCAATGATATCTTTTTCCTTATAATATTTTTTTTGTCTATCCATTCATTTTGGAATAAAATAATCTACTTCTTTTTCAAACCAAACATCTATTCCTTCATTTTGAAAAATATTAATAATATGATTGATAAGTGAAAGATTGTAAATTGGTTCTCTATTTTCATCAAAAATAATTGGTATAGGTACACCTCAAACTCTTTGCCTACTAATACATCATTCTTTTCGTTTAAGTACCATTTCCTTTATTCGTTCAATAGTTTTTTTATTATAACTACTAACATATAAATCTAGGTTTTTTTCAATTTCATTTGAAATGGCACTAATATTAACAAATCATTGTTTAGTAGCTCTATACATTACTGGTTTTTTTGATCGTCAATCATGGGCAACTGAGTGAGTAATATTTTCAACTAATAACAAAGAATTATTCTTTCTTAATCTATCAATAATTATTTCATTAGCTTTAGTATAAAAAACACCTTGTAGTTCATTATCATTAATACTATTATCAAATTTCCCATTGTCATCGATTGGACAAAAAACCTCAATACCATATTTCTTACATGCATAATAATCATCCAAACCAAAACCTGGAGCATTATGAACTAGTCCTGTACCATCCTGATCACTTACATATTCAGCTAAAATTATTGGTGACTTTCTATTATAAAAAGGATGATTATATTTTAAGTTCTCAAGATCTTTACCATCAATGTTTTTAATTAATTCATATTCGTTGTTAAAACCTAACTTATTAACTATTTTATCCATTAAATTTTTTGCTATTAAATAATGTTTATTCTTATATTTTATTAAGGAGTATTCAAAATTAGGATTTACTGCAATAGCTAAATTAGAAGGAATAGTTCAAGGTGTAGTTGTTCATATAATTAAATTGGTGTTAATAGGGACAATAGCATTTTCTTCAGCAATTTTAAAGCATATGTAAATGGAAGGATCCACTACTTCTTTATATTCAATTTCTGCTTCAGCTAAAGCACTTTTTGTACTTCAAGATCAATAAACTGGTTTAAAATCTTGAAATACTAACTTACGTTCTACCATTTTCAAAAATAAATATAGTTCATCCATGATAAATGAATTGTCTAAAGTTAAATATTTTTTTTCTCAATTAGTTAATAATCCTAACCTAGCAAATTGGTTTTGTTGCTTATTTACTTGCTCTAAAGCATACTGCCTACATTTTTTTCTTTTCTCAACAGGATCAGAAATTGTTTCAAAATCTTTTGATTTTTTTGCTATTGCATTTTCGATAGGTAGACCATGAGTATCTCAACCATAAATTATGGGAGCATAATTACCAGATATTAATTTATAACGAATGATAATATCCTTAATAATTTTATTTAAGGCGTGACCTACATGAATATCTCCATTTGCATATGGTGGTCCATCATGAAGAATAAATTGTTCATTGTTTCTATTTTTTTGAAGAGTTAATTCATATATATTGTCATATATTCATTGTTGTTGAATTAATGGTTCTTTTTGATTTAGATTAGCTTTCATTTCAAAACCAGTTGAAGGCATCAACAAGGTTTTTTTATAATCAATCATTAATTTTCTCCGTTCCTAAATGTATCTCACTTTTACTAAATTATAAATTATTTTGCAAGGAAAATATATATATAACAAAAATAGGAAAGATAAGAAGGAAAGATAAACTAAACCTCCTACTGAAAAACTATATTTTGCAATTGTATAATCTGTAGTAGTAAATGAATTATAATTTACAATTGAATTTAACGAAACTCAATTATTGTTAGTATTGGATTCAAATTTAAATTCAATTGAAAAATAAACAGAATAAATAATAATCAATAATATAAGACTAAATATTAGAAAGGTTAAACTTGTATAAAAAAAAGTTTTTCTCACATAACTGTACTTAGTCTTTAATAAAATCATATTAAAAATGAAAACACCTAGTGACAGGGTAACTATAATTGTATAGGCAATAAAGGCAGCGGATACTTCTCACCTAAAGCTATCACCATTTATAAAAATTCGATAAAAGCCTATGTAGTATTCATTAGTTACCGACTGATTGTTGTTTCAAATGAAAACATTTTGATCTGTTATTCCCGTTATTGAAGTAATAAATAAGCAAAATATAAATGAAAAAAGTACAACATATAAAAAAAGTTGTACTGATTTAATAAAGGTAACTACTTTAATTGTATTCAATTTTGCCATTAAATATCTAAACTTTTCACTATATTATCTATTTCATCATCAGGTAAAGCAATGTCGCTTTCCTTTTGTTTTCCAAATATACTTTTGCTTTCCTTTGCCTTTTTATCACTTGGTGATAATTTTAAATTATCATCAATGATGTTTGCATGAGCCTTATGAATCTCTTTTGAAAGATCAAATGGAATTCATTCATCCCCTCTAGCAACAAATAAATTATTTTTGCCATCATGATACATTCACTTACCATTGGATGAAAGATAAGCAACATTAGCTGGGTTTTTAGCCATTTCATCTAAATATATTGAACTTTGATTCAAGACAAGTTGATCCTTGCTAGCAGAAGTGCTGAATGCTTCTTCATTCTTTGCTTTCATTCCAGTTTCATCAAGACGTTTTTTATACTTATGATAAGTTTCCTTATTTTTAACCTTCTTAAGGTTTCTCAATGAAAAGTTTCCAATTCTTTTCATAACTAACAATAAGAAGGTTTTGAATAAATTGTAATTATCCTGAATTTGATTGTTAATTAAATCAAATTGAATTTGTTTAACTGATAAATAGAAATAAATTACAAATGGAATAAATACTAGACCAACTGACCCTAAGAAGGTAAAGACTACAATCATGGCAATTCCTAATGGTTGTAAGTTGTAAGATGAATCATAAAATAGTGCTGAATCTTTGTAATTATCAGGCAATAAATAACCACTATTTTTAGATCATGTTTCAAAGTCTTGCAAAGTAGGAGTACCAGAAGATATTGGATCAATTGGTAAATTGCTTGACTTAATAAGATTGTTTAAATTAATGATCAATGGCAATTTATCAGCATCATTTGTTGTATTTTCAATTTGTTTAACCATATTATAAATATTTTGAACACTTATAGAACTATATATTTTTGGCGGCAATACAATAAATACAATTAACAATATTAAAGATGCAATTGCAAATATATATGCAATAACTGAAAAAATCTTTGTCCACTTGTTAGTTTTTATTATCATTTTGTTCTTATACCAAACAAATATGACAATAGAAAGAATAATGGTTAAGAGCAATAATGATGCAAAAACATAACCTGGTATTGTCAAACCTACAATATGAGCATTTTGAGAAACATAAAAGTTATTTAAATTAATCAAATTCTCACCAGAAAATTTTAATTCATAAGGACTAAAAGTAATGTAAATTGCAAAGACATAAGTTGCAAAGAACAAAAGAAGGAAAATATACAATCAAACTTTTCTATAATTTTGTTTTAAATATTGTTTAGTTTGAATCTTTTTATTAGCAAGATTTTCAATTCCTTCCTTATAAGAATTTTTAATTCTACTAGATAATTTTTTTTCTTTTTGTTTTTTCTTAATTGATATTAAAGATTCAAACTCACTATCAACTGCTGCTGTAGTTTCATTTGAACTTGCTTCATTTATTGTTTTGTTGATCTTATTTTTTGAAAAAAAAGCCATTTTTACCTTAACAAACTTTTGTTCTTAAAACTTGATTTCTCAATTCCTAAATAGTCAATAATAGTTGGAGCAACATTAATCAACTTGCCATCCTCATCCAGACTAATGTTGTTATCAAAAACAACAAATGGACTATAAGAAATATGATTAGTGTTAATTATACCATTATTTTTAGTAGTTAATAGGTTAGGATTGTTATGAATTGAAATTAACACCATTTTTGTATAATTATTAGTGGAAAATTTATCATAAATTTTTTTAATATATTGATCAATATTTTTTGCAATTTTCTTACTTAATTTAATATCCTTATTAACCAAAACATAATTTGAAAAACAAACAAAGAAAATATCATAGTCATTAAAACTATTAATCAATTCCTCATAAATTGCCTGATTTGTTAATTTATAAGTTTTCCTTAAATCGGCCATTGGATTAGATGGAATCAAATTAGCATCAAGATTTTTAACCATATTAGAATTTAATCCATCAAAATAATAGGTTAAGTACTCATAATGCTCAGTTTGTACAATTTTAATTTGCTTATATTTATGCATCGATAATATATGAACTAAACTATTATCAATCCTTGGTATTTTGGCTAATACAAAATCGACACAATTCATTTGATAATCACTTAAAGTTATTAAATATATGTCAAAATAATTAAAATCCTTGTATTTATAATAATTAGATTTTTTTAAAAGATGAATTAAAGGTTTTAATAATGAATTGTCATGATTAAAAATAATAATAAGATCATTATCACTTAAAATTGTTTGTGCATTGTTAAATGACTTTGGAACAAAACTATTATCAAAGTCATTTTGATGAACAAGATTTAAAAAATCCTCATATGAATAGATTAATTTTTCTGATCTATTATTGAATGTGTTATATACACTAATTAATTTAATTCAATTTTCCTTACTAAAATCTAAAAAATCTGATCCTGAAATACTTCCAATGAAAATTTTGTCAGTTAATAAATATTTTTTAATAAATTCGATATATTGTTTTTTAAGATTTGTGGAATTATTTGTAGTCAAAAACAAATGAACAATGGGTTTGATTTTTAATCTATTACATAAATCAATTAAATAATATAAATGTTTAGTTGAAGAAATGAAATCATTATCTGAAAAATTACCAACTAAATGAATATTAATTTTACGTTTTTTAGCTTGTTGTACATATTTATAAATTGTTTCATTATCATATAGTTTTTTATCTATTTCTTGTTTAGCATTATTCAAACTTTTTGCACTACCACATTCATAATATTTAGTTTCAATTGGATTAAAAATATTAGTCTTTATTTTTGAATAAGGAAAATGATTAATTGTTTGATTTATAAATTTAAATTCTTTAGCAACTTCATT
>CASGBP010000043.1 GCA_949299825.1 uncultured Mycoplasmataceae bacterium | reverse complement strand
CTTGAATGGGGTAATTTCATTTAGTCAAATGACTTATTTTAATGTTTCATGACTTACTACTACTCATCCAAAGGAAATGTTTGATGCAATAAATAGTTCTAATCAACAAAAAAAACTTTATAAATATTTAGGAGAAAAAAAACCTTGATATGATTATGCTGATGAATCAAATTGTTATTGATTAAGTGTACAACATCAATTTGGGGCATATGATGGTTATGTTTGAACTGGTACTACTCCATCAAGTGTTAGTCTTAAACTAAAAACAAGTAATTATAATGGTACAGTTTATGACTTTATTAGTAACTTCGAAACTTTGTTACCTAAATATTTAACTATAACTGCATCAAACTCTCCAAAGGATGTTTTTGGTAAACATGCTAAAGAAACAAAGGTCTATATAGAAGATATGCCTTCTAGTTCACAGGTTAAAGTACAATTAGTAACTCCAAGATCTTATAAACCATCTACTACATTAATAAAAACTGCTGATGATGGTACTCATCACTATGATAGTCAATTTAAAGATCCTTATTGAATTAAGAATACTTCTCATACTGTAAATTTAGTTATACCTTATTCTTTTTTTAAAACTAATAATCAAACTAAAACTAGCATTAAGTCTGCAATTTCAATTAGAGATATTTCTATTCCAAATGTATCAAGTTCAACTTATACACAAGATGTTTTGGATAATGCAGGTTTAAAGGAAAACATTATAAGTTATATTAACAATAATCCTGATAAATTTTTTGATAATCCTCCAAACAAGAGTGAGTTAAATGGAAGAACTATAATTGATTCAACTACTACTCCTACATTTAGTTTATCAAGTGATGGTAATTCATTATATATAGATACTAATTATGTAGCTAAAAATACTTATGAAAATCAACCTGGTTTATTAACTAGTGGAAGATTGGTTATTACTGGATTTAATTCATCTAATACTGTAGTTAAATCTACTAAGATTAGTGCAATTGGTGATGTTATAGCAAAGATGACGCCTTCAAGTGTTAATTCTGCAACTAATGCTGAATTGTTATCTTTTTTAAGAAGATCAATCACCCTTTCAAGTATTTTTAGTAATTATCCTCAAAAGTTCATTTCCCATAATGAAACTAATTTAGTTATAAATAAAATTGTGGATTGAAATGATTATGAAGGTACTTTAACAATTGAAATTACTGCTAAAGACTATGCTAAGGTAAACGAAGGTAAGAATGGTTATGGGGATATTTCAACTACTTTAACTATTAGTGATATGTTAAAAAAATCTGAATCTTCAATTAAACCATCAATTAATGTAGCAAATTTAGGAATAGCAAATATCAATGGATCGACCTATTCAATTGATATGTATAATTATGAAAACCTAAAAAATGAATTGGTTAATCACATGTTAAATAATCCTAGTAAGTATGTAAATGATGTAGTAACTGATTTAGCTAGTGACATTCCTTATTTTACTGATGTTGCAATTTCTTCTTTTGATTCAACTTCAATTACAGTAGTGGGTAATTTTGTTTATAAATATTATGCTAATCAGGCTTATTATAAACCATTTACTACCAAAATTATTGGGTTTAATTCAGCTGATACAAATGTAAAAATAGAATATCGAAATATCATAAGTAATACCGGTTTGGAAATAACTGGATTTAGTGATCGTTTAATTAGTGAAATTATTGCAAATCCAAATGAATTACAACTATTAACAAATAAAGTTCTAGAAAATCTTGAAATTATTTTTGAAAATTATTCTCAATATTTTATTCAATCAAATAAATCAAGTGCTACTATTTCTATTTCTTCATATGAGGATAAGACTGGAACAGCCATAATTAAAATTAATACTGTTAATGCAATGTCTTCAGCTATTTATACTTCAAAACAATTTGAGGTAAAGATTAGTGGATTCAAAAAATATGAAAATCCATTACCTAGTTTAGCAACTAGTGAGATTTCAATCAATCAATTATTAATACCAGGAATATCAAATTCAATGTACACCATTGATATTTATGAAAATAAATCTTATATTGATTCAATAAGATCATACATGAATAACTATCCTTCAAGGTTTATTAATAATCCAATTAGTAATCCACCAGCTGGAGTAAATCAGTTTAAATTTGAGTTGAGTGATGTAAGTTATGAATATAATAAATTAATTATTAATGTTCAGTTTTTAACTAGTGTAGATAAATATAACACTCCAACTTATAGTAAGGGTAAAGTAGTTATTAGTGATTTCAATGATCAGGAAACAATGGTTTCAAGTAATTACACTACAAGTGGAGAAGGGTATATATTTAATAACCTTAGTAATTATTTACCAAGTGAACTTAATAATGAAAATGGAAAGAATATTTTAACTAATAACATTAAAAATAATTTAGCTAATATTTTTGAAAACTATGCTCAAGCGTTTTTAACTGCTAATAAAAATAATCTAGCAATCAATGAATATACTTATGATGATGATTTAGGGACAGCAGTAGTTAAAGTTGCTGCATTAAACGCTTACACTAGTAATGGTTATGTAAATAAATTATTTGAGATTAAAATAGGTGGATTTAGGAATAGTAATAGTATTGCTTCAGTAAAACCAGTTAATATTAATTATGTTTCTAGTAGTTTTAAAGAAATTTTTGGTAGTACTGGAATAGGTAAGGGATTTCAAGTTGATTGAACTATTGCTAGTAATCTAAATTCAGCTAGAACTTTATTATTGAATCATATGAATAATAACAAGAATATGTATTTTAATAATAGTGAAGGGGTTATTCAGGTTTTAAATACTAGTATCACTTTTGATCCTAATGATAAAAATACAATGAATGTTGCCTTTACTTATCAGATAACGGATGGAACAATTCAAGCTGATAATTCTTCAATTAAGATTTCATTAAGGGATAATCCAACTGATATAGATGGAGATAAAAATTATGGTTTATTTGGTTTACAAACTAGAATTACTAATGTTTTAAATGCTTCAGCTCAAAACACTAAAGGATTTAGTAACAATCCAGGTGAGATTACAAGAGTTAAAAACATTATTATCAACACTATTAAAGACTATTTAATGGAAAGAGAATCACAATTACCTGATGCAATGAAACCAACTAATCCATTAATTACTTTTAATAAGGAGTTGGAAGTAATTGGTAAAGACTTAAATGTTCCAACAATAACAATTGGTAGTAGTGAATTTAACTTAAGTTTAAATCCTTTTGCGGTTCAGGAGTTGTTTAATCAAGAGCTTCAATCATCTACTATATCATCAAAAGGAATTGATTCAAGGATTTGAATCTTAGTAGGAATAATTGTTGGTAGCTTATTTGTTTTATTCTTATTTATCCTATTAATTGTTAAATTAAGAAAAAATAATAGAAGAAAAGGTGGATCATATGACTATGATTACTATTAAAAACTAATTTTGGCAGGTTTTTTATGCTAGTTTTAGGGTTATTTTGAGCTTTTTTTAGTTTTTTCCCTAAAAATTATTAAAAAAATATAATAAAAACTAAAGTTTTTTATTAAAAGTGAGCTAATAACTATAAAAAATTCATATTTTTTGATATAATTATAGTGTATAGGTATTTGAGGGTATTATTTATGAAAATAAAAAAATTAACAACAAGTATTATATTAGGTTCTATGTTAGTTGCAACTCCTGTGGCAGTTGCTTCAATTTTAGTAAACCAAAATAAATCAAATTATGTTTTCAATGGAATAAGTTTTGCTAATCGTCAATCAATGGAAAATTACATTAACAAAACTTTTGGAGTTAAAACAACTCAAATGTTATCTGATAACTATTACATTGAAGAAAATGGTAAAAGAGTTTACTTAGGTCAAAGTCAAATTCAACAATTAGGTCAAGATGCATTAGATAAGAGTGAAACCAAGACCATTTATTCAACTAATGAAGATGTTAATAGTAATTTGATTAATCCAAGTTTGGGAGAGTTGTCACCAAAATGATTTGCTAAAACTGAAATTGAACCAAGTGAATCAATTATGATTTATCGAGGTAGTGGCAATGATACTTACTTAGATCAAGCTGAAGCCTTAGATACCTTCATCAATTCTGGTTATGAAGTTTACTACTTTAATGATATTTACTTTAAAAATAAGCAAGATTTATATAAATACTTGGTTAATGTGTATTTTACTGATGAAAGTAATGCAGCAACAACAAGTTTAAGAATTAAAGGTCCTACTGGAGAATATTCTAATGTTATTAACATGAATGCAAAGTCTGATTGAAAGTCAGCTGCAGCAGCTTTTGTTCAAGATAATGCACTTCCAGTAATAAAAATGAAAACTAACGTAGGTTATAAATACATTTCTGCAAAATCAGATATTGCTGAGGCAGTTGGTTTTGATGACATTCCTTATGTTAAGGTTAAGGCAAATCAGGGAGTTATAAATCAAATAATTGGTTTAAATGCAAATGACCAATATAATTTATCTGGTGGTAACTATTATTCTGGATATAGTGATGTTGGTAATGCAATAGTTAGTCCTTCAAATTGAACTAGATCAACATCTGGTTTTGTTAGTAACTATGAAAATGCATGAATTGCAAACTATAGATTAAATATTAATTCACTTTTAGACAAGTTTATTAGTAGAGGTGTTAGTAGTGAAAGTGATCAAGATAAGCTAACTTATAGTTCAACTTATTTGTTTACTAGTGTTGCTAGAACTATGACAACTAATCACAAAATATTATCATCAACAGTACCATCATCAATTATAGGAGATTCAACAAATGGATTTGATTTTAATGAATCATATAGCAATGGGGTAGTTGATACTTATGCAACTTTAACCACTAGTCAATTAACTTCTCTTTCTCAAACATATGCTAATTTATTTGATGCAACAACTGGTACTTATCGTGAATACAATTACATTTACAATCAAGTGTTAGAAATTGCTGATAATTATGCTTCAATGCAAAATTATAATGCTTTAATTAGAGTTCCTTTATTGTTTGCTTCAATGATGGATCGATTGATTTCAGCAGGTGCACCAACTAGATTAATTCAAGCTACTAGAGCTTATTTTAAAAATGTTACTTTAGTTTATCAAAATATTCTAGAAGAAGCTCTAGGTACATCAGCACTTAATCCTGATAATGAATATGCTTCACAAGGGAGCTTAAATTTAGTTAGTATATTTGGAATTGAAAATGAAACAATTGAATTTGATGTTCAAAGATATGAAAGTTTCTTAGCTCAAGCATACCCTTCTTTAGCAGTTGCTGCTTCAAGTTATCAATATGCTATTCTTTCAGCTGGTTTTGGTATGCCATTAACTGCAAGTTCTATTGATGAATTAATTAATGGTTTTATGGAGGATTGTTTTGGTCCTGAAAATTTTGTTAATCGTGGTCAAGTTTTTACAAATACCAAAAATTCATTAGTGTATGCAATTAATAATTCAAGAACAATTATGAGTAATGAAGCACTTTGAGAAGAATCTAGCAAGGATTGAGCTAAATTTACAGCTAGTCTTCTAATAGCAAGTTATGTTAATGATACTACTAACCGTGAAAAAGTATTAGATTCTATGATAGATTATGCTGGTGAATTATTAAATAGTCCAGATAGTTGAGAACTTGTTCCTAGTGACAACATCTTTAGAAAATATGCTTATTATGTTTATTCAACTGAGGGCAAGAAATTATCTCCAAATGATATCCTAATGAGTATGCATGGGTTAGATGCTGACTTATTATTTGGTTGATATTTATCACTTGCTGAAGTAATGGATGATTTGATGCGTGAAGATAATGCAACTATTGCAAATAAGATTGCTGAAAAATCATTTGATATAATCATGGATGATGAAGATCAATCATATGTTGATTTTGTGGATGATAAAAATTACAAAATTGATGAAACATATAATAATGCAAGTAGTTTAACTGAACAATCAACTCCTTTAAATATGGATAGTATTTTTGGTTCTATTTATATGACTTATGATCAATATGCTAGTGTTACAATTATGCGAATGTTAGCAGATATTTCACAAAAAGACACTTTATTTATTTTTGATGAAGATAAAGATGCAGTAGTAATTAATCCAGAATATGCAACAGCTGCAACTGAATTAGTAATTGATTTATTAGAAAATAATCCTGAGTTAATGATACAAATATCATTTTTATATCGTGGATTCCAAACTATTCAAGAAAACATTGAAATTTTATCTTTAAAATATCCTTATAAAGGAAGTGTTGACTTTGAATTAGACTCTGTAACTATTCACAACATTTTGAAACATACTGCTCAATATGCTTCTGTAGTAAATCAAAATCTTGAATTATTACAAACAAAGTTATCAAGTATTGGTGTTCCATTAAAAACTGGTCAAATCATTGCATATAGTGGAGCGAGCACTGAAATGTATGAAACTAGAGATGATGAAATTGTTTATGATCTTAATTTGAGTGAGGAAAAAGTTCCTTATCAAACAGACATTGTAAATTATGATGCTAATGCTTATTTAACTAAGGTTGATAAGACTAAATCAGCTTATGTAATTCCAAACCTACCTGTTCAAGACGGTGGTCTTGGTAAACCACAAATTTTTTCTAGTGTATATTTGCATCCAACTTTATTAATCAAGGAAAATATGCGTGAATATAACTTCATTGAATTCCAATTGGATAAATTCTTTGATGTTTCCACTTGATCATCTAAATTGGAAGTTGATTTAGGTTTAAAACATTTATACTATGAGGAAAATGTTAAATTTGATAAGTACCAATCATCAGATTTAGATGATGCTGCAAGTACTATTTATGTTAAAAAATGGGGTAATAATTCCTTTGAATCAATTGATGGTTCAACTGAAGAAACTTTTGGTCAATATAATGAAAATAATGATGTACTTAAAGTAGTTGATGAATTAATTGAACCTGCATTGCCAAAAATCATTGATGATGAAGTAGTTGATGAAGATATTGTTGATGATGAAAATCAAACTACTGGTGTATGGGATAGAACCAAATATGCCTTAAGTACTAAAGATTTACAAAATTATCTTGATGCAATTGCTTCAGTTGGGATTGTTGCTGGTGATAAGATATATGCTTATAGTGATGTTTTTGATATAGCAAACAATAATGCTGAGTATATTTTCATCAATGCAAAGACTGAAAATGGAAAAGTATATGTTAAAAATATTCACTCAATGCATACTGATGTTAATGGTAAACATTACTTTAGAGAACTTGATAGAATCGTTAATTTAAAATTTGTTAATCCATCTGATGATATTGTTCAATTATTTTTAACTGAAACAAAGAAAGATAGTGAAACAGGAGAATTTATTTCAACTAGGTTTGAAAAGTATCTTTATAATAATGATATTACTCGATTCTTAGCAGCTAGATGACATGAGTATACTGACAAGACTACAACAAAATCTGGTTGAGATGATTGATATATTGACAAAGACAAAGCCTCAATGGATTGAATATTAGATAGTGATGTAGATTATGGATTTAGTTTTACAAAAAATAATGAATCTAATGCTTTATTTTCAATTAGTGGAAGATCTGATCCTGATAATCCTAATTTAGGAGATGAATATGGTGGAATTCTTAGACCAGACGATACAGGTAATCCAAATGCAATTCCTTCTACTAGTCAAGGTGAATATTTGTCATCTCAATCACCAACATTTAATTCACAAGTAGATGGTACTCCAGATAAAAAAATTCAAAAGGCAATTCAAAATATCAATGAAAACAAAGCAAAAGTTATTGATCCAAATGTTTTCTCAGATATCAGTACGAAAAAATATGCTAAGGTTGAAAAAGAAGCAAAAAAAGGTCTTGGTAGTAAATTAAAGGAAAGAAAAAAAGTCAACAAGGAAAAGAAGTTAGCAAGAGCAAATAATCCAGATATTGTAAGTACACAAGGTGAAGTAAAAAAGAAATCTGTTTTAAGGAGAAAAAAGAACACTAGTCCTAATGCTCTTTCATCAACAGCTGATTTAGTTGGTGTTGATGGAAAAAGAGTACAAACTCCAATAGCTCAAAAAGCTATTGCTGAAGCAAGTGCGGTATTTCATTATGGTGATCTTGACCTAACAGCTTTAAATGATAACTTAAATGTATTTTATGCGGAATTTCTTTTAAGAAAAGTTTCAGATATGGCAAATTTTGATTTTACAAGTGTACTTCGTTCATCAATTACTCAAGAGATGCTTTTTTTAGCAACAATGTATGACAGTGGCAATATTGATTTTGATATGTTTGAAAAATATATGAATGATATTATTGTCAATAAATGTAACTATGGGGTAGATAATCTTAAAGATCTATTGGTTGAGGATGCATATGATAAAATTCGCAGCGGAGATGTGGAACCACTATTTGAATATAATACAAAAATATATAAAGTTAATGGTGAAACTTTTACAAGGGATGAGTTATCAAATGCAACTCTTAATCAAAGTTGAGTTGATGCAAAAACTGAAATTCTTAGAAAAAAAGTTGAGAATTTTAATTTAGATGCAAGTACATGAGAACAATTTAAGCGTAAATATTTTGAAAAAATTAAAAGTTCTAATATGTTAGACATGATTACAATGACAAAAACCAATTTAGATTTTGAGTTTGGACTTGCTGAAGATGCTTATGTTAATTGACTTTCAGGCAGGTTTGCAATGATGGAAATTCCTAGTGATATAATAAATAAACCATTTGATTTAAATTGTCCTGCTTATATTTATCTTGATCATAGATTAGTGCAAATGACATTTTATGCAGATAAACTTATGGAAGATAATAATTTAAAAGGATTGTTAGTTGGTTCTATATATAATGATGTCTTTGATAATTTATTAATATCACAAGGGGTGGCAAAAAATAAATTTAGTGCTGAGGAATTAAATTTAATGAGAACCACTTATGCTAATTATCTTCAAGAGGAAAGAAGACTTTTAGAAGAAATTCAATCAGGTAGATACCCTGGCATGGATGATTGAGATAAAAGTATTAAGCAACTTGTTGTTAATGTGCAAGCTAGTAGAGTAAATATGATTAATGGAACATATAATGATCTTGTAGCAACATCAACAAATTTACCAAATGAAATACCTGATCTTTCTGCAAAAATTCCAATGGGTTCAATAGGTGATGTAGCAATGACAGGGGTTGGTACTGGTTTTGGGGCACTTGGTTCGACTACAGAAGTGATTGATAATGCAAAGAGTCAAGTAAGTAAAACTGGTACTGAGGTTTCAAAAAGTCAGTCAAAAAAGTTTAAAGACGTTGGAGAAAGAGTTAAAAGTAAAAATAAAAATCTAACTGATGCAGGATTAGCAGCAGCAATGACTACAAATGATGATTCTTCAGTTAGCAGTAGTAAAAACAAACTAAATCAAAAGAAAAAAAGTAGAACATCTTTCATGAATAAAAAAGGGTTTAAAATTGCTTTTGGAATTATTGATTTCATTGATATAGCTGTATCACTTGCAACTTTTGCATTAATGATTACAAGTATTGTTGAATCTACTAAAGAACAGCCTTGTGCTTATGTATTTAGAACTGATGATGGTTATGAATGACAATGAAGTGGTGGTTCATATAAGTATGAAACTGGCTTAACCAATAACTTGATAGATATTAGAACTGCTAGTGACATGAAGATGAATTCTGCAATAAAGATTAATCATTCATATATTAGAGATTCATACTACTATGATGGTAAGCTTTATGAAGATTCAATTAATGGTAGAAAGACAATGTTAGAAGATTACATAAAGGATCTAGAAACTAGTGTTTATACTACTACCTCAAATACTAATACAGTTGTTTATAGTTTTGATAATACTCTTGGAGATGGTTATATTGAATCAAGTGTTAACTTAGATAAACAATTAGGGTTGTATTCTAGTAAATTAGCCTTGGCCAATAGTGTAGTTAATGATATTAGTAAGAATGCTGATAGTTCTCAATATGTATCAATGTCTGTTAAGAGTTTTAGTGATGGTTGAGGAGGAAACTGAAGTTCAATTAATAGCGATGCAGCTATGGAAGCAGCAGCTAAGAGTGTTCAATCAAAATTACGTTCAACTATTATCTCTTTACGTCCAGTTTTAGATGAAAGTGGTTATTTAAAAGAACGTCGAATATTTAATAGTATGTTGCCAGGTGATAGTTATGATAGTGTAACAAATAAAGTTATTACTGAAGAAGCAAAGCGATCAATTGATAGTACTTTTAATACTAATAATTGATTTATAATTGATGACTCAGCTAACTTATTAGATGCTCAAGGAAATCATGTAACTTCAGCTCCAGTAGTAGCAGTTGAAAATGCTAAGAATGCTATAAAACAAAAAACAATCGAAAATTATCAAGAAGGTTTAAAATCAATTAAAACATATGATACTGAGTCTGTAGCAATAAGATCTTCATCATATAGTGATGTTGAACAAGTGGTTAAAAATGGAATTGCACCAAGAAATGTATTAGTTTATACTACCAAAGATGGAACAAGATACTTTGTTGATACGCTAGATAGTAATGCAAGAACAGTCACAACTGCTTATGAAAACTTATTAGCTTTTATAAGAGAAGAAAATAACATTAAATTGCATGTAGAAACTAGAGAAGTAATTGATTATTACAAATATAATGGGTATTATTTTGATTCAATAAATGATTTATTAGCTTTTTACAATAGTTAATTTGTATAATTTATTATTATAGATAATATATTATCAATTATGTTATAATTGACATGTAGTAGCTTTGGAGGGATTTATGATGAAGAAGACTTTAGTTGGAATAGTTTTGTTTGCATTAACAACAATAACTCCAATTGCTAGTGTTTCTGGGATATTGTTGGCAAATAAACAAACTAGTGTTTATTCTATTGATGGTATAAATTTTACTAGTTTTCAAGCTTATTCTGCTTATATTAAAGAAACTTATGGAGTAACTTCTACAAATATAACAAATGATAATTATTACGTTGAACAAAATGGTAAAAAAGTGTATTTGGGTCAAAGTCAGGTTAAACAAATAACTGATGATGCTTTAAATAACACTGAAACAAAAACTATTTATTCAACTGATGAAGATGTTAAAGAAAATTTAATAAATCCAGCTTTAGGAGAATTAAACCCTCAATGATTTGCAAAAAATGAAATTGAACCTAGTCAAGCAATTAAGATTTATCGTGGTGATGGGGATTCAATTTATCAAGATGAAGCTAAGGCATTAGATACTTTTATTAACTCTGGGTATCAAGTGTACTACTT
>CASGBP010000042.1 GCA_949299825.1 uncultured Mycoplasmataceae bacterium | reverse complement strand
TTGATAGGTGCATCAGCTTTGGTTTTTGCAATGAGCTTCGATGATTTTATTATTACAAATTTAGTTAGAGGTAGAGTGACAACTATTTCTAGTGAAATGTATATGATGGCAAAAGGTATAAAAATGTGAGCAGTTGCTTTTGGATCATTGTTAATTATAGTGTTTACATTAGCAATTACAATTAAATCAATTTTAATGTATCGAAAAGAAAAGATGAATGAAAGTTTTAAAAAACAAAAACTAATTTCAATATAAAAAATGAGAGGTATTAATGAAAATAAAATTTAATAAATTATCTAAAAAAATGAAAATAGCTTTATGCTTTTGTATTGGATTATTGTGTATTGGTTTACCAGCAAGTTTAATTGCAGTTTCATTAACTTCTTCTGTTGGTAATTTTGTTCTTGGTAATTATACATCTTATATGTCACCTGATGTAATGGATGTTTTAAGAAAACAATATGGATTATCTTTTGACTACTATGAATCTTCAGATGCAATTGCTTATAACTTAAGAAAGAACAATATGGATATAGTTGTATCTACTTCATATGAAACTATTTCTTTGATTAAGGATGATTTATTACACAAAATTAATTGAAGTAATTTTAATTTAAACATAACAAATAGTAATGATGCTTTAAATTACTTCACTCCTGTTGTTCAAAAAATTTTAACTAATTATGATTTTGATAATGATGGAAATAATGATAACTTATTGGATTATGCTGTGCCTTATTTTTTACAGGATTTAATTTTTATTTATCGAGGAGACAAATTAAGTATTGCTAATAATGCTAGTTGATTAGAAATATTAGAATTAATAAAAACAGAAAAACGATTCAATCCTGTTACTTCAAATTCAAAGCTTCCATTATTAGGTATGATTGATGATAGTAGAACTGTTTATTCATTAGCAAAAATTATTTCAAATAGTGAAAACATAAATCCAATTGATAATGTTTCGATTGAAGAACTTACTAGTTCATATATTAATTTAGCTAGTTATTTTAAGGATTTTGGTGAAAAATCAATTTTATTTGCTGATTCTAATACCTTATTAAACAAAATTGCTTACAATGAACTAAATGGAGGAATATTTTATAATGGTGATGGAATCTTTTCTTCTCTTGGAGGAGACGATCAAATAGAGATCAATAATCAAACTTTTCATGTTGTAAAACCAACTGACACTTTAGTAGCATTAGATTTGATGACAATTAATAAAAATATTTCAAAAAATCATCTTGATAAGAGTTATCAAATTATTAATGATTTATGCTTATCATTTAATGAACAAAACGCAGAAGAAGAAGTTATCTTTTTAAACTTTGATTATGTAAATTACACACCTGCTTTAAATTCTTTGTATGAATATATTAAGAATGGTGATTATTTTGATGGTAATTTGAAAACTGAGATGTTACAACTTTATGAAATTAATAACGCAAAATACATTGAGGATCCAATTTCAAATATAACTAAATCAAATCTTTCATTTGCATATATTGCCTTTAAACAAACACTATAAGATTTTAAAAACTAAATAAAATTTATTTGTTAGTCACGATAACGATACTTTTCTAATTTTTCTTGGTATTCATTGATGTCATGGTTACGATATTCTTTATTTCTTGATATATCAATACCACCAATCTTTTTAAAGTTAACCTTTTTTATACATCATGAAGTAATAAAGATAACTCAGCATAAAACAAGTATACATAAAATAATTAGTGCAGCAAGTTGACAATATTGTAATATTTGTTCAGTCCCTGAACTTTTAATAGCATCGTTAACTGTTTGTCATAAACCAATACTATCTAAAAAAGGCTCAAGTGCAATAACTAATGCTAAACATATTGCAAAAATTACTGAAATGGGAATAGCTATCACTACAAATGCATTTGATAAAAATTTTGAAATTCGTGAAATTATTTTATAAAAGGTGTACATATCATAACTAATTATATATTAATTCTAGAGTATTGTTAAATTTTAAGAGTTCATTTATGAGATATAAATGCTACTATACCAATAGATCAAAATTCTTAATAGATTTGCTTAGAAGTGCAATAAATAAATTTTTTGACTAATTTTAGATAATTTACTATTTTTTTGTGTCTTACTATAAATATTTTTTAAATATCACTAATTATATAATATAATTAACATACTTAGAGTTTAAGTTATTGTATATAAATTTGTAAATGTAGTAGTAATTTAAACGGAATGATTTGAGGGTTACAATATGAAGAAATTGACATTATCATCAGTGTTATTTGGTTGTTTGTTGGCAATGGTTCCAATTTTATCAACAAGTTTAATGTTAATTAGCACAAATAAATCAATAAGTTTTGATAATAAAAAATTTGCTAATTATCAATCATTAGAGTCATATATTAATGAAAATTATGGAATAAAAAGCGTTGAAGCACTAGCTGATAACTACTACATAGAAGAAAATGGTAAAAAAGTATATTTAGGACAAACTCAAATCGAACAAATAACAAATGAAGCTTTAAATAATA
>CASGBP010000041.1 GCA_949299825.1 uncultured Mycoplasmataceae bacterium | reverse complement strand
CCCTTAGAGCAAATGGGGTTAAAAAAAGATGAATTGTTAGTTGTATGCCATTATTATCATTAGTACCAGCCGTTGGTGGTGGATTAGTTGGTTATTTATTTGCACAATTTACTCAATCAATATTCTTAGGTCTTTATAGCTTCTATTGAACTATTCCTGTTGCTTTAAGTGGTTTTGCTCCAATCTTATTCTTTGGATTAACCTTAATTCCTTTTGCAGTAATGTCATTTATTTCAGTTTGTGCTACTTATTTTCTATTAAAAGGTGATACTAACAAATTATTAAATGAATCTTCTAGATTTAAACCTTCATTTATCTCAATGAAGGCATCAAGATTGTTGCCGAAAGCTAGCATAATTACAAAATTTAGAACATCAATTGCTTTTAGTTCTATTCCTAAGTTAACTATGATTACAATTATGTTTGCATTATTGAGCATAGCTACAACTATTGGAGTATCAATTACAAATAAATTTGATCAAGTCCTTGTCCAAACTTTTGATTCTAAAAAATATGAATATGCAGTTGATTTAATTACTCCTACTATTCAATCTGGTATGTACTTTAGACAACAAGGTGATTTTCCTGGAAGAGTAGTAATTAATGACAAAAATGAAATATTAAATTTTAATATTGGTGTATCTGATTCAACATATAAAACGTTTAGAAATCAGGATGGAAATTTACTATTATATAACAATGATTTAGAAACTGATAGTTATAATCGTATAAAATCATCAAATTTATTAAATGTTTCTGGTAACTTATTGCTTAATCATTATCCTTCAATTAATGATAGTACATGACAAAATAATGATTTTAGATATCTAGTAAATAGATTTCAATCACCAGCTATAATTGATGTTGAAGTAGGAATAGCCGGTGCAGCATCTGCAAATCCATGAGATATTGCAAGAAACCTTACTCCAACTAATCAAATTGCTTTATCTGATAGATTATACAAGCAAATGTGAACAACAATTATAAATGATGACAATATATATTTTAGTGAAACAAATTTAACTAATATTGTATCAAGTAGTGACATAACAAAAATGGCAAATAAACCTTTAAATCAAATTGTTATTAATGAATATAAATTTGTTAACAAAATATATCCAAATACTAGTGGAAGTGAATATGTTACTCCAAGTTCTAACACAGTTGAATTTTATGATGAAGAAGGTAACATAATTGAGCAATATGAAATAAACAAAAATGCAATTAATAAAACTTTAAGAATTTCATATCCTTATATTGTGATAATGAACACTCTTTTGAATCTTAATACACGAACATACAATTTTGATTATAATTCAATGACAAATGAACAAAAAGAAATAGCAAAAAAATATGAACAAAAAATAAATGAATATAATCAAGTATTTTTTAAAGCTTATTATAATTATATTCCTATGGATGATGAGGATGAAACTTATACCTCAGTTGAGGTTAATACAAACATAAATGATACATCAATTATCCTAAAGGGTATTAAATCAGATAGTAAAATGGTTGATTTAATCAATAGAAAAGGAATAAAAGTTAATGATAAATTGAAATTGCAAACAATCAATGAATCAAATTATGATTGAACAAATTTACATGATATATATAAAAATTCTTCATTAGGAGATGAAAGGAATTTTAATTTAATTATAAATGAATCTGCAGCCTATGAATTAGGACTTAAAATTGGTGATTCAATTACTGTAGATCCAATAAATGAATCAACTAGGTATAACAATGCAAAAGATGAAAATCTGTTTAATGAATATGAAAAAATAAACAACAAAAAATATACTTTTAAAATAGTTGATATTATAAAAACTTATCAAAATCCAGAGTTTTATATAAATCAAAGAGTTGCTAATTATATTAATGGAATGAATCTTGATGAAATTTTACATAATGCATTTTATAACAACTATGAAAAGATGGAGGTTACTGATGAGCAGGCTTGATTTAATTATTCTACAACTTTTCGAGTTGAACAAATAGATCCATTTAATGGATTTTTCACAGCTGCTGAAAATCCAGATATTGTTAATTGTTTATCACTTTATTCTGAATCAGGTTTAACACCATCTACAGATAAGTTTAGCAAGGGATCTTTTTTTAATACTTTGATTAATAATGTAATGGCATCTTCTACATCAGATTTAACTATTACAACTAAACAAAATATTTATTTATCAAAAATTCAATTAGCAAAAGCTTTGGGTTATAGTGATGTAGTTGCATTAGATGAATTTTGAAAACAAATTGGTAATGATGCAAGTATTATTGTAGAAAATTTAATTTCAGTATATGGACAATCTCCTTTATTATCTTCATCATATTTTGTAGAAGCAAAGCAGTCATTTTATTCACTCTTTGGAAATGTTTCAACCTTTGTTAATACTATATTTTTATTTATTTTAATTATTGTTATTGTCATTTCATTGCTTTCAGTATTATATTTAACTATTGATTTTTTATATTCATCAATAGCAATTTGTGGAATGTTAAAGGCCTTTGGTTTAAAGGATTCTACTAATGTATTTAGTTTTTTAAGTATTTTCTTCCCTGCGATGATTATTTCAATTATTGTTTCAGTTCCATTGTCTATTTTAGTTTTAGGAGGATTAAAGGGATTCTTGTATTCATTTAGTGGAATTTTATTACCATTAAATTACCAATGATGATATGTAATTGTTGCAAGTGCAATAATATTTAGTTTATTATCTATTGTTTTATTGATAGCTTTATATATTTTAAAACGACAAAAATTAACTAACTTAATTGCAAGATACTAATGAAAATATTCTTCAAATCAAATCTTTTTAATCTCAAATTTTTTATTGTTCAAATATTTTAGAGTTGGATATTTATCACCAACTCTAAAAATTAATTTATAACTTACTAGTGCTTGATGCTTAATTCTATTATCATGATTATTAGATTTATTTTTATACTTTCTATCACCAACAATATTTAATCCTATGTGATTTAAATGAGCTCTTATTTGATGAGTTTTACCAGTTATTAATTTTATTTTTAGAATTAAATATTTATTATTAGATTTTTCTAATCAATATTCAGTTATGATCTTCTTATATTTAGGTTTTTCAATATCACTTATATAAACAATGTTATTTTTATTATTTTTATAATGATATGCTTCAAGTATTTGATGTTTTTTTATGGGTTTATTAAAGACCATAGCAAGATAATATTTTTCTATCTCTCTATTCTTAATTAATTCATTCATTTCTTGCAACGATTTAAGATTTTTAGCTGCAATGATTATTCCACTTGTGTTTCGATCTAAACGGTTACATATTGATGGAGTAAATGTATCATTTATTGAATATTCATTTTTATCTAATAAATATTTTAAAAACATATTTTGGATTGTTAAAAGTTTTTCTTGTGAATCATCTTGTGAAAGAAT
>CASGBP010000040.1 GCA_949299825.1 uncultured Mycoplasmataceae bacterium | reverse complement strand
GTGAAAGATCAATGTCGTGTATTTGATTTTTCTCTTAATGATATAACACCAATGACAACATATGATTTTTATTCAGAAATAAAATACCTTATGATGTCTATTGGTGAAGGTAATTTTGAATCAGTTAATTTTGAAAATAACTTTAGAGCAAAATTTGACAAATTTTTTATTCATTCTCTTATTGGTAAATCTATGTATCTAAATCTAACAAATTCAGAATATTCATCTATTGCTTATACTTTTTCTGAAGGTTATAGGACGGGAAGAATGAATAATTTCGATGACTTTATAAAATATTTAGGGGATTTTGGAAAAGGTAATCTAGGATATGTTGGTGTAGATTTTATTCTAAGAGAAAATCAGGCTCAGCAACAACTTATCTCTTCAAAGACACACTTGTGAAAAAATGCTATTAGTGCATCTAATGGTTCAAATAATTTTGTAGACTTTGTTGATAAATTCAAAGGTAAAGTACTTAGTCAATTATTGCCAGAGAGTGACCAAAAATCACAAAAAGCAATTAGTGAAAGCTTACGTAAATGAACTAAAGATATGATGGATTCATATGGTCTTACTAATACTAAAGATGGTGTAAAGAACTTTAATTCATCTCTTAAACATTATGTGCATGATACTAAGGTTAAAAAACTTAAAACTTCAGGTTGAGAGATAGCTTCTTATGTATATTTTGATGGTCATTTTGCAAACTTTGCAAATACAAATATTAAAAATGCATCATTTGCAATTGAGCATTATAATTATGTTGTTGATGGATTAAATAAAGCTCTTGTTGAAATTGAGCAAGATAATAAAATTGATGTTGATTTAAAAAATCATAAAAAAGCTGTAATTTCAGAATTATTAACCTCTGCAAATGACAATCTTCTACTTTATAAGGCTTCTTATGAATCTAATACTGCTGATTTTGATGATAATGATACAGCTTCTTCAATAACAATTAGTGAAAAGTTAGAACAAGATCTTTCAAGGTCTGAAACTATAAGAACACAAATGCAAGAAGATTTAAATGAAACAAGCGATAAAGTTAGAACAATGAATGAGGATGCAAAGAAGATTGATAACCAAAAAGAGAAAATTTTACCTACTGATATCAATTTAGATGATGTAAAGGATAACTTTAACGCAGCTAGTAGAAGTGCTAATGAGATAAAATTAAAAAAATCAACAAGAATTTGAAATAGTATAAAAACTGGTCTTGGTTCTGCAATGCGTATTGGTGGACTTGCTTTACAAGTATTTGGTAATGCAATGACAATTGTTACTTTTGCAATGATAATTGTTGATATTTATTTTATGATGCAAGAAAAACCTTGTTACTATTCTTTTAAAGTTGATAATTATGAATGACAATGAAATGGTGGTACATACACTCAAGCATATGATTCGACTAGTAAAGTAGTAGTTGATGCTAGAACAGCAAGTTCAATGAATTTAAATGATCCAATTCAACTTAACCATACATATATTAGAGATTCATATTACTATGAAGGTAAATTATATGAAGATTCTATTAATGGTCGAAATGAATTATTAAATGATTATGTTGATAATTTAGTTAATGGTTCTTCTACAAGTAATGCAAGCAAAACGTTATATACATTTGAAGATTTTAATGGAATATTAGATTCTAGCAATAACATGGATAATGAATTAGGGTTGTATAATTCTAAGTCTAATTTAGCTAGTGCTGTAATTGAAGACATTGATCAAAAAAATGAAGAGTCAAAATATGTTAGTCAAGAAATGAGAAGTTTCACTGATAATTATGGTGGGGTGTGAAATTCAACTAATGATATCGCTGCTATTGAAGCAGCAGCTAAAAGCATTAAAACTAAGATTAGACCTACTATTGTCTCATTACGTCCAATCTTAGATGAAAATGGTTATTTAAAAACAAGAAGAAATTATACTGGAGTTTTACCTGGTACAAGTTATGATGCAGCAAGCAATAAACTAGTTACTGAAGTTGATAAACAAGCAATTGATTCATCTTTTAGCACAAATGGTTGATTTATAGTAAATGATTCAGCAAACTTATTAAATGATGATGGTAAATTTGTTCAACCACTTGAAAAAACAGCTATTACTACAGCAAAAAATAATCTTTTAGAAACAACTAATAATATATACAAAAACTCTATTATTAATTTAACTACTTATAATACTAGATCATTACCTATTTTAAATTCAACTTTTAGTGAAATTGAAGATGTTGTTTATAGTGGTATAAAAGAACAAAAAGTAATAGTTTATAATTCTAATGATGGAGTTAAATATTTTGTTGCTACTTCAGGTTCTCAAACTAGATCTTCAACTAGTGCATATAGCAATTTCCTAAGATATGTTATGCAAGAAAGAGATATTAAATTATCAGTTAAGACAAATGAAGTAATTACTCACTATGAATATAATGGTATTATGTTTTATAGTTTTGATACTTTATTAAAATATGTAAATTTATAAGAAAAGTTAATTTAGAAAAAATATAATTTAAACATGAAAAAGGCAAAAGAAGTATTTGATTACAAAACATTCGAGAATAAGCAAGGTGACCAAAATAAACTTGATCTAAAAATTGTTGATATATTATTATCAATTAGAGAAATAGAGGAAATTTATTGATTTTATCAAGATTTTTTAAATAACACTAGTATTGATAATCCTAGAGAATTAGCTAAAAAAAATATGATCATCAATAATTTAATGGATAATGTCATTAAAAGATATACAGTTCAATTTAAAAGCTTTATTGAATTGTTGTATAAGATTTTATATGATGTTAAAAACGGTAAGAACGTCTTAAAAGAAAAATATCGATATGTTAAATATTTTATAAATAATGCTAATTTTATGAGTTTATATATCGATGATTCTATTCAAAAATATAATGAATATGTTAAGGAATTGTTTGACATGCAAAAACATAAATATGGAGATAAGACATTTAAGCTTTATCGTTTATATATTCAACCAATTATTTCTTATGGATTTGATTTTATTAAAATGGAATTTGAAAAAATCATCACTTTATTTAGAGAAGTTGATGGTTATGAAGAATTAGTTACCTTTGTTTTTGAAACTAAGTTGTCAATTAAGGATTTATTAGATATTATGATAATTGAGTAATATGCGAATAGATTTACATTTACATTCATTTGTATCAAAGCAAAATGGTGATGTTGGAATTAAATGAATTGATTATAAACAAGCATTAAGGAAGTTAATTGATTTCAATATAAAAATTGCTAGTTTTACTGATCATAATACTTTTAATGCTAATTTTTACATTGAGGCTAGAGATTTTGCTAAGACTGGTAAATTATTATTATTACCAGGTATCGAACTTAATGTGATTAGAAAGAATGGATTTATTGGTCATATGCTGATTATTTTTAGCAACAAATTAAGTGATGAGAATTTATTTAAAATTGAACAAAAGTGTAGAAGTATTTTAAAATCTGGTATCAGTATTAATAATGTAAATAACTTATTTAGTGAGTTTAAAACCATTAGAATAATTCATGTTGGAAAAACTGATTATTTTGAATTAGATGATATTATTGATTTAGACTATGATGCAATTGAAGTAACTAATTTTAATCATCAAAATTACAAAAAATTTATAAAGGCTAATATACCTACTTCAATTGTTGCTTTTTCAGATACACATAAATGACAAAAATATCCTGAACAAAATCTTCTATACACAGATATAAGTGATTTAGCAGAAAATGAATTTGATGAATTAAAAGATAGGTTAAGAAACAATAAAAATTATGTTAAAAACTACTAGTTGATGTAGCAAAACCAGTAATAGTATATGTTTTTGTTAGTTTATAATCACTTACATACTTTGAATTCATTGTATATGTGATGCTAACTACAACAGCTGAAGAGTCAGAATCTGAAACATTAACTGAATCTATGGTATATGATTGTAATAAATTTGGATTTTCATCACTATTAATTACAGGTCATCCATCAACATAAGTATTAATATTATTCGCATTAATTTTCGTAGCCTGTATTTTTTTACCTTCTTCATTAATAGTATAATTATACTTATTTATTAAGTTATTGAAATCAATTTTTTGAACATTCTCAACATACTCATTAACTGACATAAATCCTGTTATTTCATAAGTCATACTATTAGTTAATTGATATTGAGTATTGATTCATGTAACCTTAAGTTCAATTGTTTTATTATCATAATTTTCTGGTTCAAGTAAAACAATATCATCAATAGCAAAATCATCAACAATAGATACTGGTGATGGTCAACCATCAATGTATTCTTTAACATTTCCAATGTTTAAATCATCAATTAGCATTTTATTAGCATCACTACTTGCAGTAAGTTCAATACTCTTAATAAAGTCATTAAATTTAATTAATTCTTGTTCATATTCATATTCTTCTTCACTTTTAAAACCCTTAAATTGATATGAAACGGTTTGATAAATATCACTATAAGATGTATTTTTTCAAGTTATGGTAACATCTATTGAAGTATTAGTTTTTTCACTAGAAGTAGGTACAACCCTATCAATTGAATAATCATCAATTGTTGAATTTACATCAGGTCAACCAGTAATATATTTTTTTATATTTGTTTTATTTACATCACTTATTAATACTTTACTAGCCATACTTGTATCAAGTTTTAATTTACTTTTCATTAAACCAACATCATCAGCAAAATTTTCTTCAAAAGCAGATTTAGTTGATTTAAACCCATCAAGTTTATATCCTTGAACTTCACTAGCAAAACCATAATAACTATTTTTTCATATGATTGTTAACATTATTGAAGTATTTGTAGTAGATGAACTTGCTGGATCAACTGAAATAATTTCGTAACTATCAATATCTTGATAAGAATTTTCATCACCAGATGTGTTTTCTTTTATTGGCCATTTATCAATATACTTTATTACATTGCTTTCATCTATATCAGTTACAAGTGTATATGGAGCAATAACACTATTAGATTGAAGATTAACATTTAGAACTGCATTATCAAATGATTCTTTTGCCATTATCTTATTTAGTTCTTCCTGACTAGGTCCTGAAGGTGAGCTTTGTGTTGCTACATTTGCAAAGGCTGCAGCACCTGCAATACAAGGAAAAGCACCTAATATTCCACCGAAAGTAAAAACAAAAACAAGAGGAATATTCATCTTATTGATATGATTCTTCATTTTGTTTTTATATGTTTGTAATTTATTTGAGTTGGAGTTTGAATTTTGACTCATAATTTGAGTACCACCCATATTAATTTTATCATATTTTATCTTCTATGAAGATAACGCCCCTCTATTGTTTAGACAAAAAAAGGGGATAAAATCCCTTCTTTTGCAATATTTTTTAATCTAAGTTATTTACAATTACCCTTTTAAATTACCAAGAATAAATTCCTTAATAGCTTTATTAAAGGTGAATTTTGGAACTGTTTTTGCTGGGTATCTAACTTTTTCACCAGTAGCTGGATTAATTCCTTCTCTAGCCTTTGTATGCTTAGTCTTGAACTTACCAATATTCAATAATTTGAATTCGCCTTTATGTTTTCATTCTCTTAATAAAATTTTTTCATATGATTCAAGAATGATTTTCACTTGTGAAGCATTACATTGAACATCATTCACACAAGCAATTTCTGCCACTTCTTTTAATAATTCAGATTTTTTAAGTTGTTGTTTGTTGTTTGCTGCCATTTTAAAACTCCTAAATAAACACGGTTATTATATCATTGATTTTAGTGGTTATTTGAAAATTTCTTGTGATTTAATCCAATCTTTTTTGGTTTAACTACTTTTTCAACCAAAACTACTTCATCCTCTGGAACACCTATCACTTTGGTTGGTTTACCATTTACCTTACAAATAGAATCAATTAAGATGTTTAAAACTAAAACAATTGAAGTAATAGAATTATTGTTCATTGGAATAATGTAATCAATTAAATGAGGATCAGCATTAGTATTAGCTAAAGCAATTACTGGAATATTTAATTTTCTAGCCTCTTTAATTGCATTAATATCATTCACTGGATCAAGAATTAAAATTGCGTTTGGTAGTCTTCGCATATTCTTAATACCACCATAAAACTTAACTAATTTATTTGTTTCTTTTTGAATTAATAATTGTTCTTTCTTTGTGTAGTTATCAATTGACCCATCTTGAATTGCTTGTAAATTATCATTCATTTTTTTAATTGATTTCTTGATGTTTTTAAAGTTAGTTAAGGTACCACCTAATCATCTTTGAACAACAAAGAATGAATTTGATCTCTCAGCTTCAGCTTCAATATGTTGTTTTAATATTTTTCCTCTAGTACCAACAATTAATAGATTTCCACCCTCTTTAGTCAACTCTTCAAGGAATGTACATGCTCTCTTTAAGAAGATAAGTGTTTTAACAATATCAATAATATCGTTTGTATCTTTCTTTGCATATATGTAAGGTTTCATTTTTGGATTTCATTTTGAAGGATGTAATCCAATGTGTGCACCAACATTAATTAATTTATTTGCACTAATTAACCCGCCACTATTTTTTAAAAGATTGTTTTTTGAGTCTGAATTAGCATTGACATTAGATGCATCAAAAACATCCGGCTTAGCTGCACTTGCAGAAGCTTCTTTTTTTGAACTACTAGCTTCCGATTCAGACTTTGTTTTTGTCTTTGAATTTTCCATTTTGGAACCAGCCCTTTCTATTCTATGTTAAACATAGACATGCTAATTATATCAAAACTAGTAGTTTTGTGATAAAATCAATAAGAAATTTAAAGGGTAATTACATATGGAAATTGGAAAAAAAAGTAAATATAAGAAGACAATAATAGCTATTAACAGTGCTGAATCTATTAAGTTAAATGGAGAAAAGGTTGGTACTTATAATTTTTTTAGTAAGGACGATAAGATATATTTAGTTCTTGATCCAAAACTTGATGGTTATGCATTATATGAAGCAATTTTAAAAAAATTTAAAGAAGTTGATAAAAATCATAGAGAAATTAATGTAAACTTAGATTCTTTTGTAAAAGTAGTTAACAAAAAATACTTATCAAGATTGTTAATGTGTCTTGTGAGTGCTTTTCATTATGTTTCAGTTATTCCTTGAACAATGAAAACATCTAAAGAAATAAGACCTAAATTCAACATATTTTCTATTAATTTAGATAAATATGCTAAAGAACTTCGTGAATATGAAGTGGTAGCAGAAGCACAATCTTTTACAAGAAAATTACAAGATATGCCATCAAACTATATGTATCCAGAGTCATTTGTTAAGGAAGTTAAACAACAATTTAAGGGATTGAAAAATGTATCAATTAAGGTTTTGGATACTCCTGATTTATTAAAAAAGAAAATGTATTTATTAACTGGAGTTGGACAAGCAGCTACTAAAAGTAAGAATAGTCCAAAATTATTACAAATAGAATACAAGAATAGCAACTCAAAGGACAAATTTGTTTTTGTTGGTAAGGGAGTTTGTTTTGATTCTGGTGGATATAATTTAAAAACTGGTCAACATATGAGATGAATGAAAATGGATATGTCAGGTGCTGCTATTGTTGCTGGAGCAATGTATGCAATTGCCACAAATAAAGTTAAAGCTAATGTTTCTATTCTTTGTCCATTAGTTTTAAATTTAATAAATGAAGAAGCTCAAAAACCTGATGATGTAGTAGTTTCTTATAGTGGTAAAACGATTGAAATTGATAATACTGATGCAGAAGGAAGATTAATTCTAGCTGATGCCTTAAGTTATGCTGCAAAAGATTTAAAAGCTACTCATATTTTTGATGTTGCAACTTTAACTGGAGCAATGATTTATAGTTTAGGAGAAACTTATACAGGAACATGAGCTACGAGTCATGAAATGTGAGATCTAGTTTTATCATCAGCAAAAGAAGCTTCAGAACAAGTTTGAAGATTACCATTCCATAAGGAGTTTTTAGATATGCTAAGTAAGTCTAGTGTAGCAGATATGGTTAATTCTTGTAATGGTCCAGCTGCAGGTAGTTCAAGAGCTGCTTGTTTCTTAAGAGAATTTACAATGAATAAGGAATATGTGCATTTTGATGTAGCTGCTACAGCTGACAAAGGTAATGTTGGTACTGGGGTTATCTTAAGAACTCTTTATAATGTTGCTAAAAATCAATAATTCCAATTATTGACAAAAAAAATACTAACTTTATAATTATAGATATGCGTTTAAAAACATTAATTCAAGTTTTGGCGATTGGAATTATAGGTGCTCCTGCAATAGCTTGTGCTGTGCTTTTTTCCAATGTTAATACTATTAAATTGCCTTCAGTTAGAGTTTTAACTAAGGAAAATTATTTATCAATTAAGAGTAATCAAAATGTTAAGAATGACCCATTTATAGATTATCAATCTCTATCTAGTACTAATTACTCTATTTTGGATATGTTGGTAGGTTCAAATTCAATTAATAATGGAAACTACTTTTTCTTCTTTGGTTCTGATGCTTATCAGCCAACTGCACAAGCATTATATGGTTGAGAAAATGCAGTACCAAATAGCACTTATGCAGACGGTGTAAGATTTAGTAATTCTTTCATGTTAATACTTTATGATCTATTCTATAATAGTGAAAACTATACTCAACTAACTACCTTTGGAATTGAAAATGTTTCACCAACTTTTTATAGTTATGTAGATATTTCATGAAATAAAGATACAGTTGCTGCTCAAGCATTGTTGAATGAAAGAGCTCATAATTTGGAAGGAAGTTATTATCCTGAAGGAAGTTATTATCCAATTTCAGATAAATCAAATCTTTGAAAGATAGGGGATGATATTGCTAATCCTACTTATGTTGAGGTAGTAAGACCTACTGTTACTTTCAATTATGAACCTATTGATGATTATTATGAGTTTAGACCAGATGATAAAGAGGACACAGAGTATCAAAAGGTTTATTTTAGAGATCAAAAAGTAGTTCAAGATTATCAACGTAGTGCTTCATTTATTTCTTCTTTTGCATCTAGTAATAGTTTTTCTTTTTCAACTAATGGTACTTTAATAGCAGTTAAAAATGAAAATGGAGTAACTTCTTATTCATCTATTACTGATTTTTCTGCTTCAAATATAAATCCAGCATTGATTCAATTGATTCGTTTTTATAATCCTGATGTTGTAATTAATGATGATGCTGATATAGTAGGTGGAGATACAGGATCAACTGGTGATGGTTCACAAGATGATTCAAGTACTACAACTAAGAAATTATCTACCAATGAAAATAATAAATTTGATTATGTAGCTAATTCATATGAACCAAATTATGTTACATATGCTTATATCACTTCTTCTTATATTATTGATGATGTTATTTTGTTGAAAAGAAATTAAAATAATTTATCTTGTTCATAAATTAAAGATATTGGTTTTAAATTGTTTGCATAAATAGTAATTGATCTTAATGGTAACTCATCTCATAATTCATTAAATATGATATAAACGTTTGAAATAAAATCTTCTCTATTAAATATATAGTTATCAAAGGTTTTACTTTTTATTTTTCCTTCTTTATATTTTCATTTAATCCCTACTCCAATATTAATTGCTCTTAATCTCTCATATTCAATTTGATCAAATACTTCATTAGCTAAATAATTTATTGTTTCATAAATTTTTATCTTGTTATCACAGTTAATATCAAAGGTTGTCCCTGATGAAGCAGATTTTCTAATTGTGTTTTCAATTTTAAATTCCTTACTTCCTCCATTAATAAAAAAACTAATTAACATATCATATCTTTTCATCAATAGTTTTTTAAGTTTTGCTTGATCGTGAAAATTAATAAAATCCTTAACTTTTTTTATGTCTAATTGTTGTAATAATTCATTTGTTTTTTTACCAATCATATAAATATCTTGAATGGGAATATCTCACAATTTTTCCGCTAATTCATCACTAAAAATTGATGCTATTCCTGAACTTGGTTTTAAATCACCAGCTGTTTTTGCTAAAAAAGAAGTATCACCAATTCCAATTGTTACATAAAGCTTAGTGTTTTTTAGAATCTCTTTTTTGATCATAATAGCTAACATTTCAAAATTATTATGAAATTCCTTAACCTTTTCTGTGACATCAATAAAGCATTCATCAATTGAAGCAATATCAATTTCACAATTCAATAATTGTTTAATATATTTAAAAAGTTCCTTAGATTTTTGTTCATAATAACTATGATCAGGTTTAACAATTATTAGATTGGGATTTATTTTTAAACAATTTTCAAGTTTCATTGCACTTTTTATTCCTTGTTTACGGGCTAAATAATTACTAGTAGAAACAACACTTCTTCTTGCTCTTTCAGCAATCACAAATGGTTTAGTCTCTAAACTAGGGTTTTTGATTTCTTCACATCTAGCAAAAAAGTAATTAACATCTATATGAAAAATAATTCTACTCATTCTTAGCTCACAACAAAAATTCCTTATTTCCCTTTTTTGCACCTTTAAGAGGAGAATCAATGACCATAATGGTCTTGAAATTGTTATTATTTGCATATTTTTTAACCTTATCAATTGCTATATTTCAATATTTTTCATTGACTAAGCCATTTTTAACTTGGTTTGGTGATAATTCAAACTGTGGTTTGATTAAAGATATAATATCAGCGTTTTGAGCTAAATTTATTTTTCTAATTGCCTTAAACATATATTCACTAGATATAAAACTAATATCACTAACTACTAAATCAATTTTTGCTGGAATCATTTTACTATTAAGATCTTTTATATTTGTTTTTTCTAAATTAATTATCTTTTTGTTATTTTTTATTTTTGGGTGAAGTTGGTTATAACCTACATCAAGACAATAAATTAACTTTGCTCCATTTTGTAGACAAACATCACTAAATCCACCAGTTGATGCACCAATATCTAAAACTACTTTATCCTTACAATCAATTTTAAATTGTTTCAAAGCTTCTTCTAACTTATATCCTGCCCGAGAAACATATTTTAATTCTTCAATGATTTTAATTACGTCATTATTATTAACTATATAGTTTTTTTTATTTACTATTATATTGTTGACACTAACTAAATCATTTTCAATTAAAAATGTGGCCTTATTTCTTGATTCAACTATCTTGTTAACAACCAAATATTCATCTAAACGCATAAAAATTATATATCTAATATATAAAGGTTATCTCACAATTTACTTTTTGCTAAAAAAAAAATATAATAAAAGGGTATTAATTAGAGGGAGATTAATATGTTTTCAACCAAAGATTATTACGCATTAGCCAGAAAACTAAATGAGATAGATCAAGTTCAAGTAGATAATGACATGTTGTTATTTTCTCAAGATATTTATCGAAAAATGAGAAAACAATGTATTCCTACTGATGAAACTTATCATGATTATTACTATCATTATTTAGGAATGGATAAGCGTTTAACCTTACATGATGAGTTTGTAAATAAATTAGAGTTTGAGGGTGAATACAACCGTCGTGGACTTAGAAGAAAAAGTACTACTTTTGGATTGTCTGGAAGAGGGACTTCTTCTGACTTAAATCAACCAATTTTTAATGATCAGTTTTTAAATGAAATTTCAAAGAAGGGATATCTAACAATTTATTCAAATAGAAAATAATTGTTATTATATTCTAAAATTTTGAACTTTTGTTGAGGGGAAAAATTGAATTATTAATTTATAGGTACAATACATTAAAAATAAACCTATGGTAGATCCTATCAGTGAATAACTTACAATGTTGTTTGCTGTTCAGTAATCATGCTGTAGGTTATTTTTAATGTATTGAGTAAATATTCCACTTAATGATATTCCGATTGCCAAAACTGATTGATAAATTCCCATTGGACTAATAACATTTGTTGAAAATCTTTTTGATAAAATCTGACCTAAAACAAAATTATATAAAAGTCCATAAGCAAAACCACTTAAACTATGAACAATAAAATAACCGATTGGATTTTTAACAGTTAGATAAAGAATTAAATATATAATTCAAGTCAAACAGCCGATTCCAAAAATACTTATATCATTTAACTTCTTTACTAATATTGTTCCAACTAAAACTCCACTAATTAATTGAAAGATACTAAAAATAACAGACAAATATCCTTCATAACTTGCACTATCTTGATTAATTAATTTAGCTACAGTTTGTAAATGTAAAGTAGCTACACTTCCAGAGGTGGAAAATTTTATAAAGGTAATTAATAGTCCAACTATTAATAAAATAATAAATGGCAAACTATCATTTCTATAATTAAATAATTGCTTGTTTTTAATGCTATCAAATTTCTTTCTATCTTCTTTCATAAAAACAATCATAATTAATGCAATCATAGTAAAAACTAATCCCACTAATCACATGTACTTTAGTACATCTACATTACTGGTTGTTGTTTCATTAGTTGTAATCATGAAAATAGATTGTATAGGTGCAGTTAAAAAATTGGCAATTAAAGGAGGAATAGACAATAAGGAAACCGTTAAATATGATTTTTCATAATTATATTGTTCCTTAAAAAGTAATTGAAAACTCCCTATACATGAAGCTCCAATACCTACACCAATCGATTGAATAAGACTAGTTGTAGTATTAGGAACAACAATAATAGGAATAAAGGTGGCTATTTGCATAATGCAAGCAAAGTATAGAAATACTTTTCTTGATTTAAAAGAAAAGTTAATAACATCAGCAAAAACTCTAATAAAGATGCCAACTAAACCATAACTAGCGAGCACTATTCAGGTGTAATTAATATCAATTAAATTTTGCATTGTTCCAGCATATGCCCGTAAGAGCATTGGGGCAATTCAAAAAATACTATAGGTTATAAAAAGATACTTATATCCCTTTGAGGAAAATTTGATTTTTCTAAACAATATGTATGTACCAGCAACGATAACTAATAATATTGCAAGGTTTATAAGTATTTTAGTTAACATTGCAGGTGTCATCTAAAATAATATTCTCCAAGTGAAATTATATAATTATTTTGCTGGTTCTAGTTTTATCTTTTTTAACTGAGTTAAAAAAGCTTGTACTTTCTTGAAAGTTTTAAATTTTATTCCAGCTGCTAATACATGACCACCACCATGGTATTTTTCCGCAATTTTTTTAACATTGTATTTTTTACTTCTTAATGAAATTTTTCACATCTTAATATCTTCATCAAAATAAGCACATGTTCAAATTTTTAGTCCATTGATATCATTCATTAGATAAACTTTTGATAAATTATTTTTTATTTTTTTTATTTTTTTTGATAACTTCTGATCAATTATTAAACTACCAATATTCTTTTCTATTTTTATCTTACTAATAAGTTCACTATCTAGTAAGACATCTTCTCATTTTTTACTAAACATTTTATCTTGTACTTCCTGTTTATCGAAACCAACATCATAAAAATGACATAACAATTGTAAAGTTGTTTTATTTGTACAGTTATACATTAATCTTCCACTGTCAGCTAGTATTCCTGTATATAAAAAATTAGCTATTCTCTTATTGAAATTTTTTTTATCATTTAAAATAATTAATCAACCAATTAATTCACAGGTTGAAGAAACCTTATCTTCTATTAATTCAATGTTACCAATTGTCTCTATTTTTGGATGATGATCTATTCTAATAATGTCTTTTGCTAATTTGTGTTTTTTTGTTAATACTCTTTCCTCGTTAGCAGTATCTAAAATCACTGCAGTTGATTGCTTAATATATTCATCATCATATTCATCAAATGAAAAAGGTTCATAAATTTTATTTTTAATACTTTCATCAACCTTATCCATACCAATTATTTTAGCTGCAATTTTTTTAGCTAGTAAATACTCTCTTAGAGCTAAGGAAGAACAGAAAGCATCAAAGTCTGGAGATTCATGCATAAAGATACTTACCTGTTTACTTCTGATTAGGTTTTTGTGAAGATGCTTTATTTGTTTTAAATTATTAATTTCACTATAAGACATGCTTTTAACCCTTAATATTATATGATAACATTTCAATTATTATTAATACTAGAATTGTTGAAATTTAACAAAAAATATCACATATTAACTTTATTGAAAACTATTATTAACTAGTTAATAAGGTTTAGAACTTAAATTAGTTTTAAAAAAATACTATATAATCAAAATATGATTGAATTGTTTGATTTCAACATTTATTTAACTGGGTGAGTAGCTGCAATATTTCAAAATTCTATTATTTCATCTTTTTTGATAATTGCAACAATAAGTTTGTTAATGTTTATAACTTCTTGTTTGGTATATAAGTATAAAACTAGAATTAAAAACAAATTGTTATTTAATCTAATTTATCGAACTCCAATCAATATTTTAGCTTCAATTTATTTATGTAACTTTACATATATATCAATAGATGAATATTATGATTTCTTATATGTATCCATAATTAATAGGTTGCTAATGACTAAATTAGCTTTAATTTCTATTTGTAAGTTGCTCAATAAATATGATACTGTTATCCAATTATTAAACT
>CASGBP010000039.1 GCA_949299825.1 uncultured Mycoplasmataceae bacterium | reverse complement strand
GTTGCGGGAGATGGATTTGAACCACCGACCTTCAGATTATGAGCCTGACGAGCTAACCAAACTGCTCTATCCCGCGATAATGGCGGAGGATGAGGGATTCGAACCCCCGCGTGGGTTGCCCCACCTTTCGGTTTTCAAGACCGATCCCTTCAGCCGGACTTGGGTAATCCTCCTTTAAAACATTGTGCTCATCTAACATTTTTACAGAAGCACAATGTATAAATTACAATGGTGCTTCTAACAGGACTCGAACCTGTAACCGACCGATTATGAGTCGGGGGCTCTAACCAATTGAGCTATAGAAGCAAATGGTGGCTAGGCAGAGATTCGAACTCTGGACCTACCGGGTATGAACCGATCGCTCTAACCAACTGAGCTACCCAGCCAAAATGGTCGGGAAGACAGGATTCGAACCTGCGACCCCCTGGTCCCAAACCAGGTGCACTACCAAGCTGTGCTACTTCCCGACATTGGCGCACCCTAGAGGAGTCGAACCCCTAACCTTCTGGTCCGTAGCCAGACGCTCTATCCAATTGAGCTAAGGATGCATGGAGGTGCCAGTCAGATTCGAACTGACGATAGCAGAGTTGCAGTCTACGGCCTTACCACTTGGCGATGGCACCAAAATAATTACTTAATTATTATATAACATAGTTATATAGATACTTAAGCAAGTTTATTTTGTTTTTTTAAAGTTTTTAAGGTTCTTGCTGAAACCCTAACTTTTCTTGTTTTTCCTGGACCATCCTTAATCTCAACTGTTTGTAAATTCAAGTTTCATACACGACGAGAATGGTTCATTGCATGAGATCTAGCATTTCCTCTAAGTGGTACTTTATTTGTTAAATCATCTTTTCTTGACATTATGAGATTACCTCGCTTTAAAATACTAGTAAAATATACAATATTTTATTTAAAAAATCAATAAATGATCATTTATCAAACACTAGAACTTTTGCTTATTTAATTACCTTAATTGTTTTTAATTTTCGCTTCTTGCTATCAGTTGAACCAACCAACTTATTTGCTTCAGCTGAAGTAATAGGTTCAGCAGTTCTAACCACAAATATCTTGTCTCTTGGAGATCTAGCAACATTTTCATTTACAGTTTCAATTGGAATTCTTGTTTCATACACTTGATTTGCATTTCTTGCACCAATATTACCTCTACCACCTGATGAAGGTTCATAATTATTTACATTACTGTAATCTTTCATATCCATTAATCTATTAGTTTCTTGTTCTTTTGCTAACATATCAACTCTCATCGCTTGCATTTCTTGCAAATTATGTTCGTATCTATTTTGCATTTGTTTCATTCTTTGCATTTCTATTTCTTGACGTCTTAATTTATTTTGCATTTTTAATTCACGTCTTGAAAGAGGAATGTTTGATGAAGAATTATTATTTGCCTCATTAGTATCATTGATTGGTGGTTGTAAATTATTGTAATTTCTCAAGAATTGACCTTCCTGTTGTGCTAATTTTCTAGAATTTGCATAATAATTTTGTTCTTGTTTTCCTTCGTTTGAATCTAAATTAAAATTTTTAACATCATAACGCTTTAAATTTAAATTGCTATTTAAAACCGGATCTTCAAAGCGATTCATTGATTCTATTCTTGGAATATTATTTAGTGATTGATAACTATTCATTTGGGAATGTTCAATCATATTATTTAAAACTGGACCTCTAGGATCTAAAACAGGAGTCGTTCTAATTTTAGGAACTGCATTTCTACCTTGCTTTTTAGCTAAAATATTAGCATAATCCGAAGAGTCAAAACCATGCAATAATAATTCTAAATTATCAATTTCCAATTGAATTCTACTAACTGCTGGAACCATCGATTCATCTAATAAATTTTGACTTGATAATAAGGTATCAATTCTTGATTTATATTTTGATAATTCTTGGGTTAATTGCAATGATAATTCATAATGTTCAGCAATGATATTGTATTCATAATCTAAATTTAATTCACAACTTGATATTTCATCTTCAGTTGCATTATTATATTTATTTCTTATTGCATCTTGAGTTTTTGCAATCATTTCTTGAGTTTGTTTTAACTTATCTGAAATAATATTAGAATTTTGAGAAATAATTTTAACTTCACTAGCAATTTGATCAGATAATTGATTGTATGCATTTGTAGCATCTAGTTTTGAGTTCTTAAGATAATCCAAAGCTTGTTGTAAATATGGTTTAACAATAACTTGATTAATTTGCAATGAAAGATGAGCAACCTTTTCCTCAATTTTTCCAAATTGGTTTTTATCAGTTATAAAGTCGTGACCAATATGTGGACTACTAGGAGCACTTGATATTTGTTGATCTCTTTCTAGTAATCTTGAATCTTTTATAAATCTTGGATCATTCTTTAAATTAATTGCCATTTCTTTCTCCTTTTTTACTAAATACTATTTTATTATATATCAACTATAAAAAAAATATAGTTTGTTGATGTGATAAATTTATTAATTTATTTTTTTAATTTTTTAAAACTTTTTGTTTTTTATCCAATTTATTATCATCCTTATTTTTTCTTATATAACCTTCATCAAGTAAATGATCAATCATTCCAGGAAGATTATTTGAAGCAATTTCTCTTAATGATTTTGGTAACACCTCAAAGGCAGTTTCCAAAATTTTAACTTCTATACGATATTTTTCTAATGCCTCCTTATATTCCTTGTTGATTTTTTCATATCTAAATTTTATTTCCTTCATTTCAGATTCTAATTCATTTAATTCATGCTCAGAAAAATCACGCATTATTAAATCATTTTCAATAGATTTTTTAGTTGGTTTTTTTGAAACAATTAGAGCACTATTTAATTCTTTATTTCGCTTTTTATCATTTAGACTTGGTTCATTATTAATTGGTTTAGCTGAAATAACCATTGGTGGCATATTAGGTTTTTCAACCTTAGAAGGTTGTTGATCTTGTAAATTGTTTTTAGCTTGTTTAGGATCAAAAGAAGGTAAAGGTTTTTTAACTATCATTAAATCATTAGTCTTTTCATTTTCCTGATTATCATCAATTTCATCCAAATACATTTTTGCAAATTCACTTCTAGTAATATCTTCAATAATGTCATTGACTGGTTTTTTATTAGCATCATCTAAAACTTTCTTTTGTTCTAGCTTGATTTCATTTAATGATTCAAGTTCTCTAGCCTTCATATTTTGAACTTCATTAATCTCATTTTGTGTTTCTAATAATTGATTTCTAGCTTCTTCCAATTTTCTTTGAATTTCTCTTTCTTGCCTTTTGAATTCTTGCATTTCTCGTGCTTGTCTATTTAATTCTCGTTTTGCTTCAACTAGTATCTTTTCCTTTTGTCTAACTCATTTAATTATTTCATCCATCTCATGCTTTGCTGGATCAACAGGCTTATTTTTGTTAAGTACAACAATCTCTCTTGAGATTGAATCAATCTTGTTGTCTACAATAACCATTTCTTTTTCAATTAGCTTTAACTCATCGTTAATATTCTCTTCCTTGCTTAATTTTCGTTTATGGTCACGTATATCTTTTTGTCTTAAATCAATTCACCTTGTTAATGCATTCAACTCTTTCAACAAAGGATCTTTTGGTAAATATTTTCTTGCTTCAGAAATTAATAAATCAACATTTTTAATTTCTTCTGACACATTGTCAATTGCCTTGTTCAAACGTTTTTCATCATCAACTAAACTTGCACCACTCAATAATTTTTTATATTTTTTAATTGCAGTTGATTTGTCATTAATTCATCTCAATAATGCATCCATTTCGCCTTTTTGTTCATGAGGAGGTATAAATTTCTTAGCTTCAGATATCAACTCATCATTAAAAATAACTTCTTTAGCAATAACGTCAAGTTGGCTATTAATTAACTTCAATTCTTCTGGATCATAACCTAAACGCATTTTGGTTTTAAAAGTTTTGATATCAGCTTCTCTAATTGAAATTCAACGAATTAGTTGATCCATTTCCTTTTTAACAGGAGAAATAGGTCCTTTCTCAATCTTTGGTGTAGCTTGAATTTTAGGATCAGGTTGAGGTTGAACAATTGTGTTAGCTTGTACAACTTGTTGTTCCTTATGAACTGCAGGTTGAGCAATAACTTGTTCTACTTTCTTTTCTTCAGCTTTTTCCTTTTCCAATTCTGCAAGAGTAGATGCAACCTCTATTTTTTCTTCTTTTGGTTCTCCTTTTAGAACTCTAACAAGATTATTAAATTCAAAATCTCTTGTTTCGTCTATTGCCTTTGGTATTGATTTATACTTTTCAACATCAAAATCAATTGCTTCTAGTAATGGTTGATTTATTTTTACCCCATTTGCTAAAAGTTCCTCAATTTTTTTAGAAGTGGCAATAACATTTCAACTCTTAACTTTCTCATCTCATTCAGAAGAAGTCAAATTGTATTTAACAATAAAATTTATCTTATTTCAAAGATTTGCTAAAGCTTTAAAATCACATTTAGTTTCATCCTTGAAAATTTCATCATAGTTAATAGAAGGATCAATAATCATATGAAATCTATCGAATATGATATTTGAAGAAACTAGCAAGTTCTTGTATCATGATCCATCATATTTATTAGTTTCAAGCGGAAAAACCTTTCCAACGTTATCCTTCATGATGACATGGGTTAAGTGGATGTTGCTTATCAACATATGCATTTCCTTATAATACTCTTCAATTATTGCCATTAGTGATAATTCAACATTAGGTTTTTTAATTAATAAGCTCTGCTCTATCTTAAACATTAAGGATCTCCAAAAACAATACTAACAAATTAATTATATCAAGACTAAATACATATATATATTAAAATAAAAGGTAAGGATAATGAAAAAATAACTTTTTTATTAACATAAAAATATTTATTATTCTTGTTGACTTGTTTTTTATTTATTCCTACCCAAAAAGTTATTTCTATTATGACTTCAAATAAAAAAATTGAAAAAATTTTTAATGATAGTATCGCAAAGAAAGTAGTTCCAGTTAGAGATAAAACTATTGATTTGATTATCAATATAATAAAGGAAGAGAAACTTAAAAATATTTTAGAAATTGGTACTGGATTGGGATATAGTGCAGCATTAATAAATTTAAATACCAAAATAAATCAAATAATAACAATTGAAAAAAATTATGAACGGTATAAATTAGCTTGTGAAAATCTAAAAAATTTTAAAAATATTATCGTTATCAATGATGATTGTCAAAAAGTAAATTTAAAACAAGAAGTTTTTGATTTTGTATTTATTGATGGTCCAAAGTCAAATCAAGATAGAATAATTCTCAATTTACTCAAAAATGTTAATAAAAATAGCATCATTCTTGTTGATAATATCTTTTTAAACAACATTAGAAAAATAGATAACAAAACAAAAAATCAAAAAAAATTAATTGAAAAACTTGATCAATTTATAATTTGAGTTAAAAAACAAAAATTATTTTCATATAATTTTTTAGAAATAGATGATGGGGTTTTAATTTTAAAATTAAAATAGTATGGAATTAGTTGTAGAAGCTTTTAACATGGAACATGCATTATTTTGTATAAATAGTGGAGTTCATAACCTAATAATTGGTAATGAAGTTTTTGCCTCAACATATAGTTATAGTTTTAGTGAAAATGAAGTCATTAATCTAATTAATAATAAAAAAAGCACAAAAATATGAATTAAAGTAGATGCTTTCTTTTTTGAACCTGACATCAATAGGCTCATATGTTATTTAAAATGATTATCGCGTTTAAATGTTGATTTTGTTATTTTTCAAGATTTTGCAGTAGCTCAAATAAATGATGAATTAAAACTGAACTTAAAATTGCATTATGCTAGTCAAACAACAAATACATCTTATTATCAATTTGATTTTTTTTTAGAAAATAATATCAAGAGTCTTTTCCTAGCAAGAGAATTAACAATAACAGAATTAATTGAAATATGTCAAAATAAAGGTTCTATGAAAATTGAAATACAAGGACATGGTTATGGATTTATTATGCATTCTCGCTGAAAAATGATTTCAAACTTTGAAAATTATTTTAATGAAAAAATTAGTAACGATGACAACAAACTAATACAAATTAAAGAAAAACTAAGAAAGTATCCTAACTTAATTTTTGAGAATAGACATGGTACACATATGTTTACTGGTTACCAAATTTATACCATTGATTTACTATCAAAGCTTGATTCATTAGGTATAGATTATTTAAGATTAGATTTTTTTAACACTAATTTTGATTATGCAAAAACTATAACTGATTTATACTTGAAAATATTAACTAAAAAAACTGATATTGATAATACCATTAATCTTTTTAATGAATTACATAAAAATCATTGTATTGATCATGGTTTTCTAGGAAATATTAAAGATTTACCACATTTACAAAAGGATTAGACATGAAGAAAATAGAATTGCTTGCTCCAGCTGGAGATAAAGAAAGATGCTTCTTTGCTATTGAATATGGTGCAGATGCTGTTTTCTTAGGTGCAAAACAGTATTCACTTAGAGCAAGAGCCTCAAATTTTGATATTAGTGATATTGATGAAGTTGTTAAGTATGCACATATGAGAAATAAAAAAATTTATCTTGTTTGTAATGTCATTTGTCATAACTTTCTAGCTAAAGGTTTTCTTGATTTTTTTAAAAAAATATCTACTTTAAAAATTGATGGTTTTATTTGTGCAGATCCCTATATTATTCACACAATTGGAAAATATTTTCCAAAATGTGAAATTCATATTTCTACTCAACAATCAATTACTAATTCATATTCAGCTAAATTTTGAAAAAAATATAATGTTAAAAGAGTTATTTTAGCAAGAGAATTATCCTTAACAGAAATCGAACAAACCTCAAATAATTTAAAAGGAATTTTAGAAGTAGAAATATTTATACATGGAGCAGTATGCATATCTTATAGTGGTAGATGCATGATGAGTAATAATTTTTCATTAAGAGATTCAAATGTTGGAGGTTGTGCTCAATCTTGTAGGTGAGAATATGAAATCTTGAATACCAATTCAAAAAATTTATTTACTATGAGTGCTAAAGATATGTCATATGTTGAATATATACAAAAACTAATGAATATGAATATATCCTCCTTTAAAATTGAAGGAAGAATGAAGACAGTTAATTATTTATCTTCTATTATTAAACAATATCGAATTCTAATGGATGTAATAAGCAATAATAAAAAAATTAACATTGAAGAAATTAGAAATTCAATTAAACAAGTTTCAAACCGAGAAACCTCTACTGCTTTACTAATAAGGAATGATGAAAAAAATATGATATATCATGATGTTAAAAAACAAGTATTACAAAATTTTGTTTTTAATGTAATTAAAAAAATAGATGAAACTCATTATGAAGTTATAACTAAAAACCACCTTGACATACAAAAAAAATTGTTTGTTGTTTTTCCTAATAAAATAAATGATGTTGAATTACAAATTAAAAGTTTATTTAACATAGAAAAAAATGAATATACAAAAATAATTAATACACCTATGACTAGAGCAATAATAGAATTATCAAAACCTATTGAATTAAATCAATTTTGTATAGGGAGAATTCAAAATGAATAATAAAAAATTAATAATTGGAAGTCATGTTTCATTAAGTTCGCCTAATTTTCTTCTTGGTTCAGTTAAAGAATCAATTGAGTATGGTTCAAATACATTTATGTTCTATACTGGAGCTCCACAGAACACCATAAGAAAGGATATTAATATTTTTAAAAAAGAAGAGGCTTATGAATTAATGAAAAAAAATAATATTGATCCTAAAAATGTAATAGTGCATGCTCCATATATTATCAATTTATGTTCATCAAAAATTGAAACTAGAGATTTAGCAAAAGAATTTTTAGTTAAAGAAATATTTAGAGTTGATGGACTTGGATTTGATAAATTAGTATTACATCCAGGAAGTAGATTAGACCAAACATATGAAGTAGCTCTAAATCAAATAATAGATGGAATTAATTATGCACTTGATAAAACAAAAGATTCAAATGTTTTAATTTTAATTGAAACAATGGCAGGAAAGGGATCAGAAATTGGTTATAAGATTGAACATATAAAAGATATTATAAATGGAATTAAGCAACAAAATAGAATTGGAGTGTGTCTAGATACTTGTCATATTTCAGATTCAGGATATAACATTGAAAATTTTGACGATTATTTACAAGAATTTGAAAATCTAATTGGTATCAATAAAATTCATTGCATCCATGTCAACGACTCTATGAATGAAGTGGGATCAAGAAAAGATAGACATCAAAATATAGGTTATGGAAAAATAGGTTTTGATAACTTATTAAAAGTAATTTATCATCAGAAATTAATAGATATTCCAAAAATTCTAGAAACCCCATATGTAGGTGAAAAAAATAAATCAACGCCTCCTTATAAACAAGAAATAACAATGATTAAGAATAAACAATTTGAAAATTGATTAAAAAAATAATCCTTATTTTTCTTTTGTGTTATAAATATATCTATCTTTTATTATGAACACTAATAATACTAAAGAAAATGCTATTAAATTATTTTTAGATAAAACTAATTACACAAGGCATCAAATCAAAAAAATTGAAAAAAAAGATGGTTTTACAAATATTTCTTACAAAATCAAAACTGATGATGGCCAATCATATCAAGTTAGATTGTGTAATTCTAAGTTAATAAAGCGAGAAGTTGAACATAAAGTATACAATGATTTAGAGATTCCATTGATTTTTTTTGATGATAAAACAGGCAATATGATTAGGCAGTGGGTTCCTGGAAAAAAGATTCATCATTGAAATTATGAAAAAATTGATTTAATTATTCAAAAACTTAAAAAATTTCATTCAACTGTTTCAAAGGATATTCCTAAATTTAATGCATATGCATTTATTGAATTGTTACAAAAAAATGAACAAGATAATATTTTTTATACTCAATACATAACCTTAGTTGCAAAATATATAAATGATTTTACTATTCCATGTCATTGTGATTTAAATCCAGGAAATATTCTATATAACAAGCAAAATAATGAAGTTAACATTATTGACTTTGAATGATCTAGATTAGCTAATCCATATTTTGAACTTGCCAACCTTGCAAGAGAAAATATGACAAAAAAGCAAATAGTATTCCTAGCTAAACAATATGGAGGAATCAACCTAGAAAAATTAAAAGAATACATGATAATGACTTGTTTATATGCATATCAATGAAGTCTTTCTGTTCCAAATACTTTTAGGATTAAAAAATATAGAAAAAATATATTAAAACGTCTAAAATTTACTAGTAATTTAAATTTTGATAATGTTGAAAAAATTATTAATAATATAAACTATGTAAGTTCAAATGACAATAGTGATAACAACGAAAAAAATTTAAAATTTGTAAATTTAGAAGAAAACGTTACAAAAAAAGTAAAATTTTCTGGAATTAGTAGCGAAACACAAAGTTCATCATTAAATCATAGTAAAAAATTATTAGAAGAAGAGAAACAACATAATGAATCTTGTAAAATAAAGGGAAGTAAAAAGAAACTTAAGAAAAAAAATAAATTAGATGATGATTTTATTAGTAAAGAAGAATTTGATGATAATGAACTAAAACTTCAAGAAAAAATCATTCAATCATTAGATAAACAAGAAAAAATTAATGAATAATTATTGATAATTAACTATTTAAAATTATTTTGAATATATTCTTTTGCTGATAAAGCAGCAATAGTGCCATCATTTATTGCTGTAGATATTTGCCTAAATTTTTTATCATTAATATCACCAGCAGCAAAAATTCCAGGAGTTGATGTTTCTTGATGTTCATTAACAACATAAAAATTATTAATTGTTTTTTTCATTTTTAAGGAAGAATCGTCCAATGGTTCAACAGTTAAACCAATGAAAGGAAAAACAGCGCTAACCTTTAAATTTTTAATTTCATTTGTAACTATATTTTTTACCTCAAATTCTTCAACCTTTCCTTCTCCTTTTATTGATACACCTATAGTATTAAACAAAATTTCAATATTTTTACTTTCTTTAACTTGATTAATAATATGAGCATCAGCTTTCATTTTATCTCCTCTAATAATTAGATATACTTTTTCACCTATAGTTGATAAGTAAATTGCTTCTTCGCATGCTGAATTACCACTACCAACAACTGCTATAATTTTATTTTTAAAAAACATCCCATCACAGATAGCACAATAAGAAACACCTTTACCATAAAAAGTATCCTCACCAGGAATTTTCAACTTCTTATTTTCCATTCCTATGGCAATTATTATTGCTTTTGCCTTTAAAACTTCATTATTATCTAATTCAACCAATTTAAATTTATTATCTTCCTTTATTTTTAAGGCTTTAGCACCAATATAAGTAGCGCCTAATGAAGTTGCTTGATTGTACATTTCAAAGGCCAATTCTGGACCACTAATAGATTTAAATCCTGGATAATTTTCAATAAAAGCAGTACTTACTATTTTTCCTCCAGGAGCAGATTTTTCAACTAAGCAACATTTAAGACTGGATCTTTGACCATAAATTGCAGCAGTTAATCCTGCAGGGCCCGCACCAATAATTACCACATCAAATTCTTTCATATATACCTCATATATAGATTATTAATTATATAAAAAATTACCCAAGGAGGGTAATTAAATTTACAAAGTGTCGTTGTACATAAATGGAATCTTAATGCTGCTGTATTTCTACCCTGACATGGTTCAATTCAAGATATTACAACGACAATATTATTATATATTAACAAATATATAAAACTCTAATATTTTGATTCAAACTCTAGTATCTCATTAATATTGGAAAAAATAAATCCCTTATATTCATAATGATTAATGACTTCACTAGTTTGAATACTTAGTTTAATTCCTTTTTCCATCATTATATAATTTAAAAAATTACTATAAGCACTTGAATAACTAGAACTATTAGATGTCGATATACCTACAAAATATTTAATACCACTATTAGAAAAATATGCAATAACTTTATGTTGCCTAATTCCTTGTTCAACCATTGCATAAGCATCACTAAAAGTACTAGATTGGATAGAAGAGGAATTAGTATTATAAGTTCTTATAGATTTAAGATTATTTTTATAAGTATTTAATAATGTGTTCTTGTTTACTTGCTTAGCTTTCTTAATAGCTGTGTTAGCTAATGGTTCAATAAAATAATTATTTTGATCCAATAAATTAGCTGAGTCATTAATGATAAATCATTCTTCAGTACTGAAATTACTATTTTTCATCTTTTTATCATCTTCACTAATTATTTTATTATTAACTGCATCATAACTATTTCCTGGTAGTAAGCCATTATAGTTTCTTCTATTTAGTAAATAATTTTCAAGATCTAATTCAGGTCTTAATGAAATAATAGTTGGTCTTATTTTTGCTATTATATTTTTTGATGCTGCTTCAATAGCTGCAATATCATTAGATGAGATTAGACTGCCTCCATATTTATCAGTAAAACTTTTTACTTCAACTGAAGAATACTTTGAATCATTCTTTTTATTAATAATGTCATTAATTACTACATTAGACAAGGTTTCTTTAGATTTATATAACCCTAGTTCATTGTCTATGTTTTCATTTGCAACTATAATTTTTTCAAATTTATCAAAAGTGTATAATGTTTTGCTATCTTCACTAGTTGATGAACCAAAAACAATATTATTAATATAATCTTGTTTTAATTCTTTTCTTCCAACAATGTTGTCCTCATATATTCTTCCCTCATAGTAATATGAATCTCTCAAATAAGTATGATTTAATTGAATTGCTTCATTTAAAATCATTGAACTGGCTGTTCTAGCATCAACTATTACTCTTTGACCACCACTATATGCTTCTGAGTATGAACCACCACTTCATGTTCATTCGTTATTATCTACTTTAAAAGTATAAAAACAAGGTTTTTCTTTTTTCATTTCAAATATTTCATAAATAATCATAGCAAAAGTTACAATAGTCATAATATTTCCAATGACTTGAAATCCTAATGCAGCTCCTGATGCTAATTTCTTAACAACATCAAAAATTTGTCTTGACTTAGATTTCTTGATTGGATTAAATGATTTTATTGATTGTGGTTTAGTAATATCTTCATCTAAATTGATCGATAATTCTTGTGATTTGTTATCTGATTTTGTATAGTCATTTAAATCACGAATAACTTTTTTTGTAATATCATTTCTTTCATTCTCTTCTCTGTTGATCTCATTAAAAATATTGTTCATTCTTTCTAATAACTTTTCTATATCATCACTACTATCTAAATTTTTATTACTAGCATAACTTTTATTATTACTTAAAAATCCTTCATAATGATTCAAAATTCTTTGTACTATATCTTTTTGATATTTGTCTATATTATCATCATTTATAATATCAACATATTTTTCAGTAACTAGTTTAGTTCTATCCATAAAAATTTTATTTATAGCATTAGTATAATCTATGTTAGAAATATTGCTATTGTATAATTCTTCATCAAAATAAGAATATATTGCTAGTTTTGTAAGACTTTTATCTCTTGCCTCATTATTTAAATCACTAGTTAATAAAAAATTATCAAGTTCAACTGCAAAAATACTTTTATTTTCATCATAACCATCTTCAAAATATTTTTCATAAAGATTGTTAAATCAAACATAATATTCATCCCTTAAAATTTTAATAAATTCATCATCAGGAAGAAAACTCATTCATAGTTTTTCTTTAAATATTCTTGATACAAAAGATTCAAAATTTTCTCGATCTTTTATGCTTGTAGAAGATCCTGATATAGTTTGATTAACTTCCTGTATAATTTTTGTATTTTCTGATGCAATAACATTATTTAATTCTTTAGTAAAAGTAAAAAATTGTTGTTGTTTTCTATCATCAACATTAGTTAATAAATTAAATGCCTTTTCTTCTGTACAATTAGGATCATTCATAATAGACTTTAAGATTTCGTCATTTCTTAAAATTAACTTTCGTATTTCTGTGTCATAATTTTCACCATCATCAAAAACATATGAATTAGATTTAAGAAATTGTAAAAATATTCTACTTCTTTCTTTAAAATTTAGAATTTCATCTCCTTCATTATTTATTAATCTAATTTTTCTAAAGAAAGTGCTAAAACTTTCATTATGTTCAATATCAGCTGAAAGAGATTCTTTTAAACCTCTCATCACACTAGAAATTAGATTATTTAATTTCTTATTTTCATCTGTTCCTTCTATAAATAAATTATCATCAATATCGCTGGAATAACTTTCAGAATCAATAATTGAATCAATAGATCTAAAGGTTACAGCTCTTTTTGTATTTGTTTCTCTAATTTCAACTGCTGCATCATCTTTACGTTCATTTAATAATTCATCTCTTTTTGAACTAGCATACATAACCTTTTCATTAATACTAACTTCAGACGAATCATCATCACTATTTGTATCATTTCCAATTCCTTGACTAAAGATACCAATTTTTTCAAAATTATTTTCATCATATATTCGGTAAGTATAATTTAACCTATTATCATCACTAATAGATGTATCTGTTGTATTGATAATATCTAATAAACCATAATAACTAGTTAATTTTTCATTAACAATATGTTCCTTAACATTTTCATTATCAAAGTTTACATTATTTAGTTTATTCCTAATGGTTGTTTCTAAACTAGTAATATTTTCATTCTTTACTTCTAATAAAGTATTAGTAATGGTTCCAGTATTATCCATAATATATCCATTATTACTAACAAGATCACTAAATAAACGATTAACATTATATTTCTCATATTCTGTACCAAAAAAACCACCCTCTTCAAAAGCTTTGTAATTTTGATAAATTCTATCTAGATATCCATATTTGATAGAAGACAATTCATTAGATCTAAACAATTTTTGTGTACATTTTGCAGTAAATTCGTTTTTATAATTCTTTGAAAATTCAATAATTTTTAATTGATATTGGTTGTTAGATTGTTTTGTAATAACAGGGAAAGCAAAATTATTTAATTGCTTAATATCTAAATTATTAAAATACCTACTAGTTGAAACAATTGCATTTATTTTATATTCATATGCATCTTTTTCAAAATGATAACCAATTTTTTTTCCACTAACTGGTTCTAAAATAAATCATATATTTCTTTCATTTGATAAAGAAATACTATAAGGGAGATCAAAACCAACAATAATTGATTTATCTGCTTGATCTTTATTTATAATCTTTTCTTCTATTAGCTTATTAACTATTTCATTTGATTGTTTTTTAAATTCTTTTTCATCCAATTTTGAAGTATTGTTGTTTACCATAGGTTCATATTCTGAAACAATACTATCTAAAATTTCTTCTATTTTTTCATCATTATTTTCATCATTATTTTCTTCAACATTTTCTTGTTCTAATAATGTTTTCATTTCAGGTTTTTTAAATTCTTTAATAAACTCATTTTCATTAGTATCATTGGTTTCATAATTTTTATCACTTGTTAAATCTTGATATTCAATGTTACCTCACTTATTAATATATTGGATAGAAGTATTATAATCAGAGGTATTTAGATTATATGAACCATTAGCAAACTTAATTTGAGGCATATAAATATAATGATAAACATTATCAGATAAATTAGCTATTTCATAGGCTATATTAGTATCTAAGTATTTATCAAAACGATAATCTAGTGAATTAATAGCAACATCTCCTTCAATTAATAGTGTAGGAAAAACATAAATAGAAGTTGCTACTTTTAAATCTGTAATTTCTCCATTTTTAATAGAAATATGAGGTATAACATAAGCTGATTTATTCTTGTTAACTTTTGGTATAAAAGTCGCTACATCAGAAGTAATTTCAGATCCACTTTCAAAAGGTATAGTTTGTACAGAAATATTTGGTTCATAATCTAGTTCTTTATCAATTGATGATCTAATTTGTAAAACTGTTCCACTATATGCAATAATTTGACCAGTTTTTAATGGAATATTGATGCTTGATAATTTCTCTTGTAAATAATCCAGATTTTGATTAATTATTGAAGAATATTGCGCTGTGTTTTTAATAATAGCTCTTACGGTTAAATCATCAAGTGATCATTTATTATCGTGACTATAATTGTTTTCAATCGCCAAATCATTTATATATTCTTGAATTATTTGAAAACCTCTATATAAATGAGTTAATTGTCTTTTTAACTTCTTGTTTTCATTCAATATATCTAACATTAAACTAGTAGCATTAGCTGCATATTTTGGATTAATAATTAATGTATTGTCTTGTTCAATAAATAATGTATCATTCCTTGAAATATCGCCTAGCATTCTCATTATAGTAACTGCAGCAAATTGTTCAAAAGTCATATAGACGCCACTATGATATGCAATTTGTTTTTCTAGTTGAATTGAATTTCCTTCAAAATTATATTCATAATAACGTTGGTTAAAAGCATTTTGTACTTCAGCTTTATAATCCAATAAATCATTTTTTAAATTATCATTTTTATATTCTAAAGATTGGTTATATATTTGTTTAGCTAAATTAATATTTTCTTCTTTTTCTAGTTCTATTTCTATTTGTTGAGTAGCTCCAACTCATGCTAGTAAATCTTTATAATTTAAAGCATCCATTGTTAATAATAGATCATTTGGAGTTAAAAGTTTATTTTCAGTTTGATAAATAAAAAATGCAAATTTTTTAAATAAATTATCATTAGGTACATATTCTCAACTATCAGGATTGTTTAATAATTCGCCAGCATGATCTTCAATAGCATCCAAGGCTTTATCTCTAATTGCAGTATCTAATAAATCATTTGCTACCATTATTAAGGCTGTGAATAAGTCAAAGTCATTACTTGCTTCGTTTCATAACTCCTTATTTGACATAATAGTATTTCCTTGATTGTAAATATGAATAATGCTTTTCTTAACATTTTCATAAACAGATGTTCTTTGGTTTGCATTTAAAGTTTCCATTTGTTGTGAACTTCTAAATGCTAATTGATCAGCACTATTTTTATTTAGACTACTTCCTAAACTAGCTGATAATCTAGCAACATTATAACTATTTGCAGCAGCAATAAATGAAGGATATGTAGTAATGAAATATGTTTGGTATTTTTGTATATCAAACTCAATTGTTTCATTATCAAATCCAAATATATCAACTAAATTCATTGTTCCATTACTACTAGCATCATTAACAGGAAGAATAGCAGACTCACCTAAACTTATTTCAATAATTTTTTGTAGAATTGCTGCGACACTTTTGAAATAAGATCTAGTTGCATCTAATAATATATTTGGTGCACCAGCTGATATTAATCTATCCATAGCAACTGAAAATAATAATGGAATTTTTAATAACGCATTAAAGTTTTTCATTGAAGCATAGTTATTAGATATATTTAGTAACTCATCATATATTCATTTAAAATTACTATAATCATTAAAAATTTGAGCATATGATTCAGATAGTTGTTGAAGATTATTAATAGTAATTTGTTTTTTAACTCCTGTTATTCCTTTTTGTAGATAATCTGTATCATTCTCACTATTAACATATCAACCTTCAACTTCAAATGTCATATCTCTTTCTCCAACTTCAGCAGAGTAATTTAAATTATTATTGACAATAGTAGAACTAAATAAATAATTTGATGTATAGTTCACTTTAAGAAGATTAGAATTAGGATCATTACTATCCTCTCTAATTTCCTGTCTAATACCTCGTGAAAAAAATCTTTCAACAAATGAGTTTATATATGAATTGAAATTATTTACATTAATATCACTTCATTCATTAACAAAGGTACCAATTTGTCTATGTCAATTATTAGGATTTGTAATTCC
>CASGBP010000038.1 GCA_949299825.1 uncultured Mycoplasmataceae bacterium | reverse complement strand
CATCTCTGTCTATATAAATAACCATTTGGAGATATATTTAGTTTTCGTCTAGCTTGTTCATAAATTAAGATACCTTGTATAGGATGTCTTCTTGGACCTTGCATTCTATAGAACTGATCTTCATAACTTCTTCTAACTCGTCTTTTATCTAATTTCATGCAAAACTTTCTTCTCAATAGTATTTACAAACACTTTGTATTATATTATATAAAGGTGTAAAATATTAAAATATTTTTATTTTTCCTTGATTAATTTTAGCAACAATTATTTTCATTAGTAAAAATTAGATATGCTGCCCTTATGACAAGAAATCAAGCAACAAAATAATTAAAAAAAAGTGAAAAAAGTATTTTTATACAAAAATAAGGACCATAAAAATGTGAAAATTGCAAAAAAATGTTGACAAGTTTTTTTGGTTGATATATACTAATTAGTGTATTGCAGGTGTAATTCAATGGTAGAATGCAACCTTGCCAAGGTTGATACGTGGGTTCGATTCCCATCACCTGCTCCATATAGATAAAAATAAAAAAATCGCTTCACCCTCAAAGCGATTTTTTCATTTTTATACTATTAAAAAGCAAGAATAACATATATTGGTTTAGGTATTATTAAACGTTATTTTATACCTTAGCCCCTTGTCTATTGATCCAGGATATAAATTTATTACTCTAATATTGAGGTTTTTTAAGATAAATTTTGTATAATTGTTAAGCACATGAACATAATCAATATCATAAATAAAAAAAAACAAGGTTTTTCCCTAACTGAACAAGAAATTGATTTTTTTATTAAGGGTTATTGCATTGAAAATTCAATTTTTGATTATCAAGCTAGTAGTTTGTTGATGGCAATGACAATAAATGGACTAGATGAAGATGAAACTTTCTTTTTTACAAAAATTTTTTATGAGAATTCAAAACATTTTATTTTTCCTAAAAATAATGAATTAATTATTGATAAACATTCATCTGGTGGAGTAGGTGATAAGGTCTCATTAATAATTGTTCCAATTCTAGCAAGTTTAGGTTATGGAATTGTGAAGATGTCAGGTAGAAGTTTAGGTCATACAGGAGGAACCATTGATAAACTAGATTCAATCAATTTTGTTTCTAATTTATCTTTTGATAAGGCAAAGCAAATATATAGTAAAAACAAAATTGTACTAATGCAACAAACTGATGAATTAGTAATAGCTGATAGAAAGATATATGCATTACGAGATGTAACAGGAACAGTTGATTGCCCAGGTTTAATAGTTTCTAGTATTTTATCTAAAAAATTTGTTTTGAATAGTGATTATATTTATATTGATTTAAAGGTTGGTAGTGGAGCTTTAATAAAAAGTAATGATGAGGCAGAAAAATTAGCCAACCTAATGATTAAAGTTGCCAACAGAATGAATAGAAAATTAAGCGTTATTATCACTAATATGGACGAACCATTAGGAAAGTATGTTGGTAATTTCTTAGAAATAAAAGAATCAATTGAGTTTTTACAAGGAATCAACCAAGATATTAGACTAAAAAATCTTATTTATGATTTTGTAAGTACAATTTTAATTGATACAAAAAAAGTTAATAATCAAGAAGAAGCTAAAAAAATGATTGATCAAGTTATTGATAATTTGGAAGCTTATCAGGTTTTTGTTGATTGATTAAAAAATCAAAATGCTGATTTGAGTAGTTTTGATAGATATGATGAAATCATTCCAAATTATAGCCATGATATTTTAGCAACTGATGATGGTTATTTAGATTTTAAATCAACTACCACAATTGGTTTGGTTTCATTAGAATTAGGTTCAGGTAGAACAAATAAGGATGATAAAATTGATTATTTAGCTGGAATTAGGTTCTATAAAAAAAGTAATGATGTGGTTAAGAAGGGTGATAAAGTGGCCACTTTGTATAGTTCAAAACCCATAAAATCTTCAACAATCAACCTTTTTATGGATAATTTATTAATAAATAAATTAGGAAAAAAGGAAAAACCTATTATAATAAGAAAGTTAGATAATTACTAATATTTTTCATTGAGGAGAACTAATGAGCAGTAGAAGAGCAACCTTTACAAGAGCTTTGTATAGGAATGAATCAATTAGCAATCGTAAAAGTAAACAAAGTCATTCTAATTATGATATGGATATGAGTTATCTTTATGAGGATGATGTTAGATCAAAAAAGAAAAAGACAAAATCAGCAAAGAAGAAAAAAGAAGTTAAAAAGAATTTAAGCAAGGTTAAGAACGAAAAACCTAAATCAAAAAATAGTAATAAAAAAGTAGTAACTAGTTCAAGTAAAACTAAAAGTAAAATTCAAAAGAATGCAAAAAATGTAAAAACCAACTCAAAGACAAAATCATCAAAAGTTGTTAGCAAGAAAGTATTGCCTAAAAAGAAGGCACAAGTTTCAACTAAAACAGCAAGTAGTGTTAAGAAAAATACAAAGTCTAATAACAAAAAAATATCAGCTAAACCAAAGAAAACAAAAAATAACAAAATTGTAACTAAACAAATTGTTAAAAAGGATAAAAAATCTTCAACTAAAAATGTTGTTAAGCCAAAAAAAGTTGAAAAAATTAGTTCAGTTAAAAACGTAAAAAACAGAGTTCATTTAAATCTTTCTTCTTCTAATAAAAGCAGTAGCAAAAATCAAAATAACTATGATGAATTAGAAAGTAGAGAAAAAATTGAAAAAGAAATATCAACTCGTAAAAAACATAAGGAACCAGAAATTGATATTGGTGAAATTCCTTCATTATCTTTTAATGATGAAGTAGATATTAGTGAAAGTAGAATTGATCCATTGGAGATTGGTTTGCTAGATTCATCAAACAAAAATACATCTAAGAATTTTTTGATGACTCCAAATGAAATATTAGAAAAATTGATTAGAGAAGCAAAAACTAAAAAAGGACATATGCAAAATGTGCTTGAGTATTCAAAGGTAGAATTTGCCTTTTGTAACATTGATTTAAATGATCAACAATTAGATGAGATTTTTCAAGCAATTACTGATGCTGGAGTTCAGCTTACTGATGAAGTGCCTAAAAAGAAAACATCTGATACAAGAAAATTGCAGAATTTTTCAGATGATGATTTAGATGTTTATGAATCAACCAACACCTCATCTTTATCTGAAAAAGTTGATGATGGTGTTAAGTCATTTTTATCTAATTTAGGTGCCTCAAAAATGCTAAAGGCTGATGAAGAAATTAAGATTGCTAAACTATTAGAATCAAAGGATCCAGAAATTAGAAGAAATGCTAAAAATCAGTTATTAACATCAAATTTAAGATTGGTAACATCGATAGCAAAAAAATATTTGAACCGAGGATTAGCTATTGAAGATTTGATTCAAGAAGGTTCAGTTGGTTTAATGAAGGCTATTGATAAATTTGAGTGAAGTCATGGTAATAAATTTTCTACATATGCAACTTGATGAATTAGACAAGCCATTACTAGAGCGATTGCAGATCAAGCAAGAACTATTAGAATTCCAGTTCATATGGTTGAAACAATTAATAAATTAATAAAAACAGAAAGAATGTTGACTCAGGAATTAGGAAGAGATCCAACAATTGATGAACTTAGTGAAAAAATGGGTGGAGCTGTTGCTGGATTCTCACCAAAAAAGATTTTAGATATTAAGAAGATAAATGCTGAACCTATTTCTTTTGATCGTCCAATTGGTCATGATGAAGAATCAAAGTTTATTGATTTTGTACAGGATGATGATATTATGACGCCTGAACAATATACAGATAGACAACAAAAAATAGAACACCTTGATGAAATATTTAAAAAAGTTCTTAATTCAAAGGAAGAAGATATTTTAAGAAGAAGGTTTGGGTTACCACCATATTCTAGAGCAATGACTTTAGAAGAAGTTGGTAATGCTCATAATTTTACTAGAGAAAGAGCAAGACAAGTTGAAGCTAAGGCACTTAGAAAATTGAAACACCCTTCTAAATCTTCTAAGTTAAAGGCATTTTTAATTAATGAAGACAAGAATTAATACAATTGTTGATTTAGTGAATGATGCTAATTTGGTAATGGATATAGGATGTGATCATTGTTATGTTGCAATTGAGTTGTTAAGAAATAATAAATGTAAACATGTAATTAATATTGACAAGAATAAATTACCATTGCAACAAGGAATTAATAATTTATCTAAATTTAAGTTACTAGATAAAACAACCAATTTAATTAATGATGGTTTAAAAGGATTAAGTGAAAAAAATTTTGACAAAATTGATTACATCATTATAGCCGGTATGGGTGCATCAACTATTATTAGTATTTTGAATAATAATAGTTTAAGTTTTTCTAATTTAATTCTTCAAACCAACACTAAACCATATAAATTAAGGGAGTATATAGTTAAAAAATTAAGAATAACTATTATAAGTGAAATCTATATTGAAGAAAATGAACACATCTACGTTGTTTTCTTAGTTAGAAACATAAAAAATAAAGATATTTATTCAAATAATGAATTATGATTTGGAAAAAACAATCACATTATAAATAGAAAAGTATTTTATAAATTTATTAATAATAGATTAAAATATTTAGAGAATAAAGTTTCTACTGATAAAGTTGGGAAAATATTAAAAGAGGAATTTCACCAAATTAAACAAAGGGTAATTGATAGTAATGACGACCAAGGAAATTTATAAATATTTAAACAAAATATACAATTTTAATTCACAAGAAAAATGAGATAATTCTACACTTCATGTACATTCAGATGATGAAGTTAAGAATATTATGATTTGTTTAGATATTACTGATAATTTGTACCATATATGTGTTCAAAATAAAGTTGATCTAGTTATTTCCCATCATCCACTTTTCACTGATCCGCCAAATTCACAAAATTTTCATACAAGAAAATTATTAGGTAAATTTAAAAATAAAAAAATTAGTGTTTTGTTTTTACACACTCCTTTTGATAAGTCAATTTATGGTATGAATACTGAATTAGGATATCAAATTGGTTTAAGAAATATCATTAGAGCCGATGATGAAATGACAATTCTTGGTGATATTGAACCAATTAGGTTAGCAAGGTTAGCAAAGATGGTAAAGGCAAAATTGGGTAGTGATCATGCTAATTATTTAGAAAGATATAAAAATGTTGTTGTAAAAAAGGTTGCTATTTGTGGAGGTAGTGCTTTTAAAAACATTTTTGAAATATTAGAT
>CASGBP010000037.1 GCA_949299825.1 uncultured Mycoplasmataceae bacterium | reverse complement strand
TCTTTTTTGTCCTCCTGATAAAGCAAATGGTGAATTATTAAAAAGTGACTCATCAATGTTTACTTTTAACAAATTCTCCTTTGCTTTTTCATATGCTTCTTGTTTTTTCATTTTTAAATTAATTGCTCCAAAACTAGTATCGGCAATTACGCTAGGTTTAAATAATTGAAACTCAGGAAATTGATAGACCATTCCTACCTTTTTACGAATATTTTTATAATCCTTTATTTTTTTTCTAACTTTTTTATTTACCAAACAATCAATGTTATGATTATCAATATTTTTATAATTACTTAAAAACCTTAAATCATCATCAACAGTTACCAAAAAATAATTTCCTCTTAATGCAAGTTTTTTTAACTTTAATAATGATCTTTTTACCCTAGTGATTTTTAATTCCTTGTTAATAAAAGATTTTAATGCACATTCACAATCATTTTTATTAGTATGTTTTGCACACTCAACAATAAATCTTTTTTTATTGGTCTCAATTTCAGGACTAATTTCAGTTTTTGATATTAAGACTTTATTTAAACGTTTTTTTGAATCTAATAAATTACCCATGATATTAATTGATCCATACACTGGTTTAGTTAATCCATTAAAGCAACTTATTAAGCTAGATTTGCCACTTCCTGATTCTCCTATTATGCAATATATTTTTCCTAATTCAAAATTAAAACTAAAATCTTTTATAGCAACAAAAGGATTAGTATTTTTGTTATATATAACATACAAATTGTCTAGTATAATTGAAGAATTTGACAAGGAATTTAAACCTACATTTTGCGGCATATTTCCCTCACAAGCTTATCATCATTTAAAGTTAGATCAATGTCCATTCCCTTTGATTTTAATAAATAACTTAACTTAAGATTAAATGGTAAATCAAGTTTAGTGTTTTTTAAAAATTCATAATCATTAACTAATTTATTTAATTCACAAAATCTAACAACCTTCCCCTCTTCCATGCAAAGAATTTTATCTGCATTTTTAATCTCCTCCATATCATGAGTAATTGAGATAACTGTACGATTAAATTGCTTTTGTAAATATTTCATTAAATCCTTAATTTCTTGTTTTGATAACGGATCTAACATCGAAGTAGATTCATCAAAAATTATCACCTTTGGAAATAATGCAATAACTGAAGTTATTGCTACTTTTTGCTTCTGTCCCCCTGATAATTCAAATGCTTCTTTTTTTAATAAATTACCAATGTTTATAATATTAGCAGCATTATCAATAATCATTTTCATATCACTTTGTTTAACACAATAATTTTCTAATCCAAATGCTATATCATCCTCAGTAGTTAATCCTATAAATTGATTATCAGGATTTTGGAAAATAATACCAATATTTTTTCTTAACTTACTAACACTTTTTTTATCAACCAATTTATTATCAATATAATATTTTCCTGAACTAGGTTTAATTAAACATGATAACAATTTTGAAATAGTTGATTTGCCAGAACCATTATGACCTACAATGCAAACATATTCACCTTGTTTTATATCAAAACTTACCCCTTTTATAATATTTATTGGTTCATTGTTTTCATTATTAGAATATGAAAAGTAAACATCTTCAAAACGAACTATAGAATTTCCATTATTCATTGATGTAAACTCCTCTATTTATTCTTATTTTCCTTTTCTTTTTCTTTTGCTTGTTTTTTAGCTTCTTTTTCAGCTAATTTTGCTGCTTTTGCTTCAGCTTTTAATCTTTCTTTTTCCTCTCTTTTTCTTTCCTTTTCTTCCTCTTTTGCTTTTCGTTGAGCTTCAACTTTAGCTGCAACTTCAGCTGCTTTTTCTTGTTCAATCTTCATTTGCTCTTCTTCATAAACTAATGCTGATTGAAGAGCTTCATTCTTAATTTCATCATAAGCATTGCGAGATCATATTTCAATTAAATCAAAATCTTTTCTTTTGAAACCTTGAAGAATTCTTTTTTTAAAAATACAAGTAATAGGCAAAACTCTCACTAAACGAGGCAAAAAATCTAAGTCCTGTTGACTCATTTTAGGAATAAAATACAATTCACATCAATGATTTTGAGGATCAAGAAAAGGAATGTTAAACTTTATCTTCTTAACATTAAACTTATATAAAATTTTTTCATTAATTGCATGAGGATTATTATCTTCTCTAGGACAAACATAACCTTCAACCTCTTGATTGAATAATCCTTTTCATCAAGTAACTATTTTTTTAAAAATATTCATATTCTTGATTATAACAAAATGGATAAATATCTTTATTAGAAAGTTAATTCTATATTATATAGGTGGCCAAATAATATTTTTTATCTTGTTTAAAATAAAAAAAGGTTACACCCCACAGATGTAACCCACGTGTGACAAAGCACCTTTACACAATAATTATATCACTTTTTTAAAAATACAACAAAAATTGTCTTATATCTTAATAGAATCGCTACTAATGGTAATTAATCTTAACTTTCAGGCTAGCATATGTGCAATTAATACAAATTTTAAAAAAACGCATTTTTTTGCATTATCCATCTATTTTTTTAAACCTATTAATAAATGTGTAGATTATAAAAAGGAGTAATATGAAAAACATCGATAAAAAAGAATTAATCAAAAAATTAAATAACTATAATATTATAAGTATTCAAGAAGAATATGAAGACAACATTGGTTTCTATAAG